>NZ_LWFI01000955.1:0-46978 GCF_001635735.1 Oleiphilus sp. HI0067 | reverse complement strand
TAAGTTGCCTTGTAATTCTTCAACGGAGACTTGTGCCGAAACGGTTTCTGCTTTGCTCGCGTTTTTGCGCGCTAATGCTGCTTCAATAGCGGCTTTTTTTGGATCAACAGATTCGGCATTGGCTGCCGCTGCTTTTTTCTCGGCTTGTAATTTCGCTGCTGCTTCTGCGCGTGCTTTTCGTTTCGCTTCTTTTTCTTGCGCTTCACGTTCTAAACGTTCTTGGCGTGCTTCAAAACGAATACGGGCTTTTTCTGATTTGTCTGTGTCCAGGCGTTTTGCTTTTATCTCACCTTTTGCGTGTCGGTAGTGCTGAACGAGTGGAATGGAACTAGGACAAACATAGGCACAGGCGCCACATTCGATGCAATCAAATAGATTGTGCTGTTCAGCTTTTTCATACTCGGCAGAACGAGAGAACCAATATAGTTGCTGAGGCAATAACTCTGCTGGGCAGGCTTCTGTACAAAGGCCACAACGGATGCAGGCTTGAGCTTGATCTTCAAATGGCAACTCTTTGGCAGACGGCGCAAGAATACAGTTTGTTGTTTTAACGACCGGCGTATCGAGCTGTTCGATGGTGTAACCCATCATTGGACCGCCAATGATTAAGCGCGCATCGCGACTATCTTGAAACTGAAATTCCTGGAGCAAGTGCGACATCGGTGTACCGATAAGCGATTCAACATTGCATGATTTTTTGAACTGATCACCGGTGAGCGTTGTGATGCGCGAGATCAATGGCTCTCCGTAGCGAACTGCGCGATACACTGCACGAGCCGTTGCGACATTTTGGCATACGACGCCGATATCGGCAGGGATGCCGCCGCTAGGCACTTCTTCACCTGTCAGAATATAGATAAGCTGTTTTTCACCACCAGATGGGTATTTAGTGGGGATGACTGCAAGTTCAATCGTGTATTGGCTGGCACTAGTATGGCCTTGATGTTCGGCAAGTGCTTCTTGAATTGCGGTATAAGCTTCAGCCTTGTTGTCTTCGATCGCTAATACGATATGTTGCGGCTCAAGTAGGCGCGCCATGATCTCTATGCCGCGTAGCATTTCGTCGGCATAGGTGCGCATTAACATGTCATCGGAGGTGATATACGGCTCGCACTCCACACCATTAATGACCAGTGTCTTGAGTTTCTTTTGGTTTGCTGGGTGGAGTTTTACTTCACTTGGAAAGCCAGCTCCGCCCATGCCAGCAACGCCCGCACGACGAATACACTTAAGGACTTTTTCGCGCTCAAGATTTAGATAATCTTCATGTGCTTCTAGTTCGCACCATTGATCTTCGCCGTCGGTATCAATGACAACACATGGAGCGCTTAATCCTGATGGGTGTGCAATGGCTTGATCGCTTATTTCTCGAACCACACCAGAGCTTGGTGCGTGCACACAGGCGCTGATTACACCATCTGCGTCTGCAATTAATTGGCCTTTCAGAACTCGGTCGCCAGCGTTCACAAGGACCTTTGCGGACTTCCCTACGTGTTGTTGAAGCGGAACGATGAGTGTCGAAGGTAGACTCGCTTTTTGTATACCTAGTTGGGTACTTTGTGTCTTGTTTTCTTCAGGGTGTATACCGCCGTGAAAATCATGCAGTGTGCGTGAATTATTATGCGCAATACGAAGCTTTGCCATTATGCTGCACCTTTATCTGTCGTTATGATCGACGACTGCGGTGCTGACCAGTGCCAACCTGCAATGCCATTGTCTACTTCAACCATGTCGATACAGTCGACTGGGCAAGGCTCAATACACAGATCACAGCCTGTGCATTCTGATGCGATGACCGTATGCATGTGCTTGGCTGCGCCTAATATCGCATCGACCGGACACGCCTGAATGCATTTGGTACAGCCAATGCATTCGTCTTCGCGAATGACGGCGACTTGCTTCGCTTTTTCTTCACCATGCTCTGCATCGAGTGGTAAAGGCTCGACATCTAAAAGATCTGCAAGAGCTTGGATCGTTGCTTCACCACCAGGCGGACACTTATTAATGTCTTCACCATTTGAGATGGCTTCAGCATATGGGCGGCATCCTGGGTGACCACATTGTCCACATTGAGTTTGGGGTAGTAGATCATCAATTTGATCAACGATAGGGTTGCCTTCTACACGAAAACGTATCGCTGCAAATCCTAAAATCGCACCAAAGACTACGGCTAAGCTTAATAAAACGATAATTGCGGTTACTGCAATGGACATTAGAACGCCACCAATCCGGTAAAGCCCATAAATGCTAATGACATAAGACCAGCGGTGATCATTCCGATAGCTGAGCCTTTAAATGCATTCGGAATATCAGCGAACGCAAGACGTTCTCGCATCGCCGAAAACAATATCATAACGAGAGAAAAACCAATCGCTGCGCCGAAGCCATACAGAATGGATTCGACAAATCCGTTTTGCTTTTTGATGTTGAGTAAAGCAACGCCAAGTACTGCGCAGTTTGTTGTGATCAACGGAAGGAAAATACCCAGTACGCGGTACAACAAAGGGCTTGTTTTGCGTACAACGAGTTCTGTGAATTGCACGACAACTGCAATAACTAGAATGAAAGAGATCGTCTGCAAATACGCAAGATCGAAAGGTTCTAGTAGATAGGTGTATACGAGATACGCACACACTGAAGACAAAGTAAGCACGAAGGTTGTCGCAAAGGACATCCCCATTGCCGTTTCAAGCTTATTCGATACACCCATGAATGGGCATAAACCGAGGAACTGCACGAGCACAAAGTTGTTGACCAAAATTGTGCTCACTAATATGAGTAGATATTCCGTCATGCTGCTTACTTCTCAGGCGTCTTACATAATTCGCATGCCAGGCTGAGCGCCTTCATGAGGTTCAAGAAGCCAAATGTCTTTGCCACCAGGGCCAGCTGCTAGAACCATACCTTCAGACATACCGAACTTCATTTTTCTTGGTTTGAGGTTGGCAACCATCACCGTATGCTTACCAACGAGATCTTCAGGCGCATAGGCAGACTTGATACCTGAGAACACTTGTTTTTCGGTGAAGCCTAAATCAAGCGTTAGCTTGAGTAGTTTTTTCGCACCATCAACGTGTTCAGCGTTTTTGATAAGGGCTACGCGTAAATCAACTTTGGCGAAGTCATCAAACTCAATTTCGTCTGCAATCGGCTCGGCATTATTTTCTTGTTTGGCCGGCGCATCGTATTTCTTACCTAATTGCGCTTCGGCAGCTGCCGCTTCTTTTGAAGCCTCAAGCATAGAATCGATTTTAGGCATTTCGACACGTGTCATAAGTGGCTTGAACTTCGTAATAGCATGCGCTGTCAGGAGAGTTTCTCGTGCATCCCACGATAATTCTGTATTAAGAAAGGCCTCTGATTTTTCACGCATGACAGGCAAAATTGGGCCAAGATACGTCATTAACTGGCGGAACATGTTGATGCCGTTGGAGCAGATTTCGTGCAGAAGCTCGCTCTGCTCAGGATCTTTTGCAACAACCCATGGTGCCTGTTCATCGATATATTGGTTTGCGATATCTGCAAGCTCCATAATTTTACGTACGGCTTTACCAAACTCTCGGCCTTCATAGAAATCAGCGATTTGATCACCGGCTTCGATGAATTGCTGCAGCAGCTCGTTGTTTGCTTGAGCAGCCAATTGTCCATCGAACTTTTTAGTGATAAATCCTGCGCAACGGCTCGCAATATTGACGACCTTGCCAACCAAATCCGAATTAACTCGCTGAGCAAAATCTTCGAGGTTTAAGTCGAGATCATCGACATTCGACGTTAATTTTGCCGCGAAGTAATAACGTAAGTACTCTGGATCTAGATGTTCAAGATAGGTGCTTGCTTTAATAAATGTCCCACGAGATTTCGACATTTTTTTGCCGTTAACAGTGACAAAACCGTGCGCATGAACGGCAGTAGGCGTTCTATAGTCAGCGCAGCTCAGCATTGCTGGCCAGAACAAAGCATGGAAGTTGATAATGTCTTTACCAATAAAGTGGTATAGCTCTGTGATTGAGTCTTTCTTCCAATATTCGTCAAAATCCAGATCGTCACGACGATCACAGAGATTTTTGAAACTCGCCATGTAACCGATCGGAGCATCTAGCCAAACGTAGAAGTACTTGCCTGGTTGCTCCGGAATTTCAAAACCGAAATATGGCGCATCACGCGAGATATCCCACTCTTGAAGTCCGGCATCTAACCATTCAGAAAGCTTATTTGCGATTTGATCTTGCAGCGTGCCACTGCGTGTCCATTCGCTTAAAAAGTCTTGGAATTCAGGAAGTTTGAAAAAGAAGTGTTCAGAGTCTTTTTCAATTGGTGTAGCACCAGAAATTACAGAAACAGGGTTGATCAACTCCATTGGTGAATAGGTTGCACTGCAGTTCTCGCAGTTATCACCATATTGATCTTCAGCGCCACATTTCGGGCAGGTTCCTTTAACAAAACGGTCTGCTAGGAACAGTTCTTTTTCAGGGTCGTATGCTTGCGTAATGCTACGACGGGCGATCTTTCCGTTTTTGTCTAGTGCGGTGTAGATTGATTCTGCGAGCGTTTGGTTTTCAGGTGAATGCGTTGAATAGTAGTTATCAAAACCGACTGAAAATCCAGCAAAGTCGCGCTGGTGCTCTTGGTTGATGCGATCAATTAGTTGTTCTGGTGTAATGCCTTCTTTTTCGGCGCGTAACATGATGGCAGTGCCATGCGCATCATCGGCACACACATAAGTACATTGTTCTCCGCGGCTCTTTTGAAAACGTACCCAAATATCCGTTTGAATATACTCAAGTAAATGGCCTAAGTGAATCGGGCCGTTCGCATAGGGTAGAGCACTAGTAACAAGAATTTTACGCACTGAATAAGTCTCTCAAACATTCAAAAGGAGGTTGTGATCGCACTGCTAAGCTGCATGAGCCTAGCACAGAAAAATGCGGCGCTATCATACCGATCTAAGCGATACTTTTCATCTTTCTTACGCTTATATGCTTAGATTCGCTTTATAAGCTTGAATTTTTTTTATCTGCCTCGATTTAGTGGAGGGGTGAAGCCAACTTTCAAGTCAGTGCTATGTATAAGGGGATAAGTTATGAGTCAGGTCAACGCTGAAGAATTAAAGGATGCGATTGCGCAATACATCGACCCTTATTTACAACAAAATTTGTATGACATTGGTGCAGTTAAATCGGTTGAGGAGATAGACGGAAAGGTCTCGGTTCGTATAGAACTGCCCTATGCAAGCTTAGGGTTACACGGCGCAGTGCAGCAACTGCTCAGTACTCAGATTGAATATTTAGATGGGGTAGCGAGTGTAGATGTCCAAGTGGGACAACGCGTGCTTGCGCACGAGGCCCAGAATAACTTGCCGAGTTTAAGCAATGTTAAAAACATTATTGCGGTTGCCTCTGGTAAAGGTGGGGTAGGTAAGAGTACTAGTGCTGTGAATCTAGCATTAGCGCTTGCACAGGAAGGTGCTAGTGTTGGCATCTTGGATGCGGACATTTACGGCCCGAGTGTTGGCATGATGTTAGGCATTGCTGAAGATGCACGCCCAGAAACCTACGAAGATAAAATGTTTGTGCCGATCGAAGCGCATGGTATTCAGTCGATGTCCATGGCTTACCTTGTGACAGATAAAACTCCAGTTGTATGGCGAGGACCAATGGTAAGTGGCGCGCTGATGCAATTATTAACGCAAACACGTTGGAACGATTTAGATTACCTGATCATTGATATGCCACCTGGAACGGGTGACATCCAGTTGACCTTGGCGCAAAAAGTACCCGTGACAGGATCGATTGTCGTAACGACGCCTCAAGATATAGCGTTGTTAGATTGTAAAAAAGGAATCGAAATGTTCCGCAAAGTGAACATTCCAGTCTTTGGCGTTATTGAAAATATGAGTATGCATATTTGCAGTGCGTGTGGTCATCATGAACCATTATTTGGTGAAGGTGGTGGTCGACGCATTGCGGAAGCTTATGACACAACTGTGTTGGGTGAAATGCCTCTGCATCAAACCATTCGTGCACATATGGATGCTGGTGCTCCGACAGTGACAGCAGAACCAGATAGTGAAGTCGCTCTGCTATATAAAGACATTGCGCGAAAAGTTGGGGCCGAAATCTCGAAACAAACGCAAGATGCTAAAGGAAACTTCCCCGAAATTATTGTATCGACCGATTAATAGCTACGAACGACACGTGGTGTTTTCAGCCATGTATCTAAAAACTCGGGAATATCATCAACGCCCAAGGGTTTTTCATAAATAAATCCTTGGGCGTAGTCGCAGCCTAATTGAATAAGTACGTCTTCTTGGCGACGAGACTCTACCCCTTCTGCTAATACTTCTATATTCAAGCTTTTAGCAAGCGTCACGATACTTTGCACTAATGCGCGGTCAGAGCTGTGATTGATGATTTCGTGCACGAATAAGCGATCAATTTTGATCTTCGACAAAATATGACTGAACTTTTTGATGTAACCGAGTGATGAGTAGCCTGTCCCAAAGTCATCAATACTGAAGCTGATACCAAGTTTCAGTAGTTCCTCCAAACCTTGTATTACGTTGTCATCGTAATTAAGAACCAGACGTTCGGTTACTTCTAATTCGACCCACTCAAGCCCGCTTTCTTGGGCGAGATCGTTATGAATCCAAGGCATCATCTCACGATGATGGAAGTTCGTTGGGCTGAAGTTTACGGATAAATTGAAGGGTCGATCGAATTTGTCGCGCCAGATTTTGACTTGCTTTGATGCGGTCCTTAATACCCAGCGATCGAGATGGAATATCAATCCAGTTTGTTCAGCAATGGGAATAAAAAGATCGGGTCTCACTTCTCCTAAGTCTTCATCTTCCCAGCGCAATAATGCCTCAAAGCCACTAATCGACATGTCTCTGAGATTAATCAGTGGCTGATAATAAATTTCGAGCTTTTCGTCGCGTAGCGCATTTTGGAGTTTGTTCTTGATCGTGTTTTTGAGCATGACGTCTTGCAACATGCTGGGTTCAAAAAAGGCGAAAGTATTACGTCCTGAGTTTTTGGCGTGATACATCGCGGTATCTGCTTTGCGAATCAATTCTTCTGTTGTTACACCATCATCAGGGAAAAACACTGTACCTAAACTACACCCGAGCTGCAGTTGTGCATTGTTATGCGCAAAGTTTTCACGAAATGAATGAATGATTGATTCCGCAATATCTTCGGCTTCGCGCTTTGTATTGCAGGAGCATGTAGCGATGAATTCATCGCCCCCAAAACGCGCGACGTAGCCATTGTTATTATTGGCAATAAGTTCTTTTAAACGTTTCGCACTTGCTTGAAGAACGCGGTCGCCAACACTGTGGCCTAGACTGTCATTCACTTCTTTGAATCCATCTAAGTCAATAAAGAATAAGGCTAAGCGATTTGCTCCTGTTTGTTTCGAGATTTTTTCCATTTCATTGGTGAGATGTTTTTCGATATGACGTCGATTAGGCAAATGAGTGAGAGCGTCATTACTTGCCTGATATTCCAATTGATTCTCATATGACTCGCGTGCTTGGCGGAATTCAATCGCTTGCTGCTGTGCCTGATTCAATGCCTGAACTAGATCGGTTAATTCATCGTTGATCGGGGAACGATTCAGCTTAATAGGCGTATATTGATTTTGTTTCGTTCGCTCTATATCTCGTGTGGCGGTACTAATTGTGACCAAGTGATCGGTCACAAGTCGACGAACGATGATTTGAAGAAAGCATGCGAATAAGCCGATAAAAATTGCGGCTGCGATGCCTAGCAGTTTAATTCTGTCGACAAACTCGTGGTTTAAATAGGAATTGCTTGTTTGTACTTGAAGGGTGCCTAGGTATTGTTGTTCGTAGTAAAGGACTTGCTCAAGGTCGGCGTCAGTATCTTCAAAATTACCTGAACGTTTTGCAAAACCATTTTCGTCTGTTAATTGAACTCCGGTAATTGCTGGAGATCTAGATAAACCATCAAGAAGTGTTTGAACGCCTTCATCGTCGACATTCCATAAGTTGCGTTCTAATTGCGCTTTGATTGCGCCGACGGCTTCTTTACTGCTACTTTGGCTTTTTTCGGTATGTATTCGGTTTTCGTATTCAATGAGGGTAATGAAGACGGCGAGTGTGAAAATTAAACCGATGGAAATGAAGTACCACGCTAAACGGTCACCTAGCTTTTGAGGGCGTAGTAGTTTGATGCCTTTTTTGTCCATTATATCGCCTTTGGCATGAGCATTGACGTGTCTCGAATACATCCTGTTCCGTATCACTGATTATTGCGCGTTTTTTGAGCAAGTTCCAGTTTTGTGCACGGCGGGAGTCTTTTTTCTCGCATGCTCTCGCTGTATGATTGCTCGCAATTTGAATAGTGGGGAAAACCGATGGCGATTAAGTCTGATAAGTGGATTCGTCGAATGGCTGAGCAAGAGGGCATGATTGAACCTTTTGAGCCGAGACAAGTACGTGAAGGAAATGATGGTCGTATCATTTCTTATGGCACATCTAGCTACGGGTATGATGTACGTTGCTCGAGCGAATTTAAGATCTTTACGAACGTACATTCTGCAACGGTAGATCCGAAGAATTTCGATGAAACGAGCTTTGTTGATATCGATAGTGACGTTTGTATTATCCCTCCGAACTCTTTTGCATTAGCGCGTACCGTGGAATATTTTCGTATTCCAAGAAGCGTGCTGACTGTTTGTCTTGGCAAATCAACGTACGCACGTTGTGGCATTATCGTAAATGTCACGCCTTTGGAGCCAGAATGGGAAGGGCATGTAACGCTTGAGTTTTCGAACACTACGAATTTGCCTGCAAAAATTTATGCAAACGAAGGCGTTGCACAAATGTTGTTCTTTGAGTCGGACGAAGTGTGTGAGACTAGCTATCGTGATCGCGGTGGTAAGTATCAAGGCCAGACTGGGGTGACCTTGCCGAAAACCTAAGTCAAATGAGAGCTTAGATTCAAAAAAGGGAGTGTAATAACGCTCCCTTTTCGTTTCTAAAGTTTGGTATTAAGCAATCGAGTTATGCTTGCTCGAGCGCCTGATCTATATCGGCGATAATATCGTCAATATGTTCTATCCCTACAGAAATTCGTACTAGATCTTCACTCACTCCTGCCGCAGCTAGTTCTTCTGCATCAAGTTGACGGTGAGTCGTTGAAGCTGGATGACAAGCAAGAGATTTCGCATCGCCAATATTTACGAGGCGAAGAATCATCTGCAAGGCATCGATAAATCGTGTACCGGCTTCTTTGCCTCCTTTGATGCCAAAGCTGAGTATGCCTGAGGCGCGTCCGCCACATAAGGTTTTACAGTTTTCATAGTAAGGACTGGTCGGCAAACCTGCATAGTTAACCCAAGTTACTTTGGGATGGCTTGCAAGATGTTCAGCCACACGCTCGGCATTGTTGCAGTGACGTTCCATACGAAGGCCTAAGGTCTCCAAGCCCTGGAGAATCAAGAAGGCATTATGCGGCGATAATGCGGCACCGGTATTACGAAGAGGAACGACGCGACAGCGGCCAATAAAGGCAGCAGGACCCATTACCTCGGTATAGACCACACCATGGTATGACGGATCAGGTTCATTAAATAGAGGGAAGCGCTCTTTGTTTGCCGCCCAATCAAAATTCCCTGAGTCAACAATGGCGCCGCCGATCGCTAGGCCGTGGCCGCCAATGTATTTTGTTAGAGAGTGAACAACGATATCGGCGCCAAGTTTGAAAGGCTGGCAGATGTAAGGTGTTGCAACGGTATTGTCGACGATAACTGGAATGCCATGACGATGCGCTATCTCAGATAGCTTTTTGATATCAACAATGTTGCCGGCGGGATTTCCAATCGATTCACAGAACAGTGCGCGAGTTTTATCATCAATCAAGGATTCCATTTTCTCGAAATCTCGATGGTCACACATTTTTACTTCTATTCCTTGTTGCGGAAAAGTATGAGCAAACAGATTGTAAGTGCCACCATATAATTGACTCGTGCTCACTATGTTATCTCCAGCACGAGTTAAGCATTGAATAGAGTATGTGATGGCCGACATGCCAGATGAAACCGCCAACGCACCGATGCCACCCTCCATTTCCGCGATTCGTTGCTCTAACACGCCTGTGGTTGGGTTCATGATTCGCGTATAGATATTTCCGGGTACTTTCAGGTCAAACAGATCTGCGCCGTGTTGGGTGTTGTCGAAGGTAAATGATGTGGTTTGATAGATCGGTACAGCAGCAGATTTGGTAGTAGCTTCGGATTCGTAGCCATGATGTAATGCTAGTGATTCTAATTTCATTGTTACTCTCTTTATTCTCTTGATGAAGCGATTTTCAACTTCTTTTTATAATGGCTTTTTATGCAGCATTGCAATAGACATGTGCCGCGTATTGGTAAAGTTTTGTTTAGGAACAAACAACTATGAACCCTAAAAAATTAATGAAATCGGTAAAGGCTTTGTCTGGATGGAGAGAGACGGCTTTTCTATTGGCTCTGGTAGAGCGCTCTTTACCAAATATTCGTTTGTTTTTAGAGAGTACTGATCGTCTCGATGTTGATCCTGAATTTTTTCCTAAGGGCTTTTCCTCTTTACTTGATTCGAGTTGGCAGTCTGGAGTCATGGCGCCCAATGATGAAAGTTTGGTCTTGTGCCTTGATACGGTGGCCGCGCACTTTGTCGAAGATGCAGAAACTGCATTCGGAGCCATTCCTTGCAATCTTGGCTTAAGTCTATGGGAGCTCGCGCTTCTCTCTGCTTTGAATCGAGATAAGAAGAGAGCAGAGGAAGGCAGTCAATTATCTATTACGAGCGTGACAGAGTTTCTCGAATTCTCTGAAGGCGAAGGCTTAGATGAAAATGATTTGATTCGTCTTTTTGAGAAGCATGATTTGATGGCGAGAGAGTTTTCTTTTCAGCAGGAGTTATGCGACATACTGCGCAGCGCCGATAAACTTTCAAAAGATCTGATGATACAAATTCGAACTTTGGCTCATGATAACGATGTTAGTAATTTGGGTATTAGTCTGGAAGAGGAATAGCCAGTTATGAAAGCGCCTTTGTTGGCTTTGATTGTTCTCGTCTTTTCTTGCTCTGTTCTGGCGCGAGAGTCTTATGTTGGTTTGAGCTGGGATGTAAAAAAAGATTCTGACAAGTATGCAAGTGCTTACTTGATAGGGGCGGTTCACATGGCAAATAGCAGCTTTTATCCATTCGACAAGAAGATTCTTGATCGTTTTACAAAGTCAGATGTTCTCTTGGTGGAAGCGGATGAAAGTCGCGTTTCAGAGGCTGATATGAATGCATTGATGTCAAAATATGCTCTATATCCAGAAGGCGTGCATTATCGCGATGAACTTTCTGCACCCTTGGTTGAACGTATTGAAATGATGTTTCGTGCTTTGGGTATCAGTGAGCCTGACGCTTTGTTTGGATCATACCGGCCTGGTTTTCTTGGACTGAGCTTAGCCGCTCTCCAAGCTCAGTCGCTCGGCTATGAAGCGAGTTATGGCATTGACCGTTATTTCCTTGATCGAGCGCAGTATAAAAAACCGGTCGAAGAGTTAGAGGGGCTTGCCTTTCAAATGGAATTGCTTGAAAACTTGCCGATAAATGAAGCAGTGTTTGGGCAATCATTACTCGCGATGGCGGACTACCAAGAACAATGGCAAGCGATAGAAGCGGCATGGAAAAACTCGGATGGAGTTGCTCTTTATAACATGGTTATTGCTGAACCAATGCGTGATTTTCCCGAATTGAAACCTTATTTTGAAAAACTGTTTTTTGAGCGAAATCGCACGATGGCCGATAAAATTGTTGCATGTATGCAAACGCGTGTGTGTTTCGTTGTGGTGGGCGCTGGCCACTTAGATGGGCCAGCAGGTGTTGTTGAGTTGTTGCGTGAACGAGGACTATCGCTTACGCAACTTCAGTAGCTCTGGAGCTAGTGCTTTCATTGTGGATGAAGGTCAGGTCGCGACCGTGTTTCTTAGCTTGGTATAGTGCTTTGTCGGCGCGTTCATATAGCTGCCATTTAGTAAGAACATTTGGACTTGCTTGAGCAATACCAAATGAGGCGCTGATTCGAATTTCCTCTCCATTCCATTGAAGACGTAGTTCTTTGATCCTTTTTCTTAAACGTTCTGCTAACTGAAAGGCTTCGTTAGACTGAGAATTACAGACAATAATGCAGACTTCCTCGCCCCCAATGCGTGCGGCAATCTCACCCGTTCGTAAATTATCAAGTATGAGTTTAGAAACTTCTTTAAGAACCATGTCGCCGGCTTGATGACCCCAAGTATCGTTGACACGTTTGAAATGATCTAAGTCTATTTGAATTAAAGACATTGGTGTGTTGTAGCGTTGATAGCGCTCGAACTCTTGATCGAGCCGAGTTTGGAAATAACGTTTGTTATACAAGCCGGTCAGACCATCGCTTAATGCTAGGTCTGTCATTGTTTGTTCACGTTTTCCAATGATGTAACCAAACCCCGCGAAAACGATTGCGCTCATGCATGTAATGTAGCCATACAAAAGAATATCGAACGAGACATTAGAGAAAGGGTTTCGACCTGCTATCCATTGTAAAACAACCCATCCGATTGGGAACATGATTGCTAAGCCGATGCCATAACATGCGCGTAAAGTCGGAAGGGAAAAGTGCCGCATGAGCGTGCTGTTCGCAAATTGAATGGAACGGTTTTGGATTATTGTCATGTTATCGAGCCTCCTTGGCAGGTGCGCTTTATTCTTTTGTGCGCAGATGAATCCTGTATATAGGCGAGATTTTTAGTTCATGCCAATAAATTCTTGCATGAGGGTTTGAGTTTCTATTAAATCTTGAATGCTTGAACAATAAAAAATAAATGATATTTACATGATAAAAAGAGCCTTCCCCTTATTCCTCTTGTTTGTTTCTTCGTTGTTGAGTGCTGAAGAAGCCCATTTAGTGATGGCAACAGGTGGAGTCACCGGAGTGTATTACCCAGCAGGTGGCGCGATTTGTCAGATGCTCAATACGCAAAAGCAGAACAAAGGTGTCCGTTGTTTTGTAGAGAGTTCAGAAGGGTCACTTGAAAATTTAAAGCGCTTACGTAGCGGCGATATTGATCTCGCCATTGTGCAAAGTGATTGGATGATGCACGACTGGAGTGGGGCAGAGGAGTTTAAGTTTTATGGCCCGCATACAGGTTTGAGACATGTGATCAAACTATATGATGAACCTTTTACCATTGTGGCGAGAGCTGACTCAAACATTCGAAAGTTAGAAGATTTGAAGGGTAAGCGCGTTAATATCGGAAGCGAAGGTTCTGGGCAGAGAGCTACGATGGAATGGTTGATGAAATCATTAGCTTGGTGGCACTCTGATTTTTCTGAAGTGCATTTTGTTGGGGCAGATGAGCAAGCCACGGCGCTTTGTCAGGACAAGTTTGATGCGATGGTGTATATCGCTGGCACGCCGAATAGCTCAGTTAAGTCGGCAACTACCGATTGCGATAGCGTATTAGTCCCTGTTCGTTCAAAAAAACTAGATAGAGCGATAGCTCAATCTGAAATTTATGCGCCCGCGGAAATACCTCGGGGGAGTTACCGAGGCATGGACGAAGATGTTAAAACCTTTGGCGTGTCGGCTCACTTAGTAAGTGCTGAGCGCGTTGATGCGGGCTTAGTGCAAGCTTTAGTCACTTCGATTACGCGAGATTTGAACGGCTTCAAACGATTGCATCCGGCTCTTAAGAATGTGGGGCGCGCTCAAATGTTCAGTGATGATGTTGGCTTACCACCGCATCAGGGTGTTAAAGCGATCAAGAAAGAGTTTTTAGAATTAAGCGTTTCGGAATAAAAAACGGGCCATAAGGCCCGTTTTTAGTTTTGCTTTTACTAGCGCGAGAGTAATGAAATATCTGCAGCTTGTAGGAAGAGCTCTCTAAGTTGTTTTAACAGAGCAATTCGATTGTTGCGTACCGCAATGTCATCCGCCATAACCATGACGTCGTCGAAGAAAGCGTCGACGCTCGCCTGAAGCTCGGCCAGTTCTTTCAAGGCCTGTGTATAATCACCGGCTTTGAACAAAGGCTCTACCTTGCTTGTTAATGCACTTACTTGGTCCGCAAGTTGTTTCTCGGCCGCTTCACTCAAGAGTGATGCATTGAGTTCAGACGACGCTTCTGCTTCGTTTTTCGCAAGAATATTCGATACACGCTTGTTGGCAGCGGCAAGTGCCTCAGCTTGAGGTAGCGCGCTGAATGCTGCGACAGCGCGAATACGGTTGTCGAAATCGACTGGTTTTGTCGGCTTACGTGCACTAACCGCTAAGAATACTTCCGCAGAAATGCCTTCGTCATCGAACCAAGCTCTGAATCGATCTAGCAAGTAATCGAGAAGTTGCGTGTCTAGTTCTTTATTTTCGAGCGCGCTGTGCTGTTCTGCAGCCCAAGCGATTAGATCGCGCAGATCTAGATCAAGTCCTTTCTCGACAATGATACGAAGTACGCCGAGTGATGCGCGACGCAGAGCAAACGGATCTTTCGTACCGGTTGGTGGCTGGTTAATACCGAACAAACCAACAAGCGAGTCTAGCTTTTCTGCTAAGGCAAGTGCGCAACCCGTATGTGTGCTTGGCAATTCACCACCAGCTTGTTTTGGCATGTATTGCTCGTTCAGTGCGAGAGCGACCTCTTCTTCTTCGCCATCAAAGAGTGCGTAGTGGTATGCCATCAAACCTTGAAGATCCGTGAACTCGAGTACCATTTCACTAACAAGGTCTGATTTTGCTAGTTCGCCAGCACGTAGTGCATAAGCTTCATTGCTACCAATTGCTTGTGCAATGCGTTGCGCCAACTTGGCAACACGTTCTGTTTTTTCGTATACGGTGCCCAATTTAGTTTGAAAAACGATGTTTTTCAGCGACTCACGTTTCGACTCAAGGCTTGTTTTCTTATCGGTTTCAAAGAAGAACGCAGCATCTGCAAGACGAGGGCGAATAACACGTTCGTTACCTGAGATAACCTGCGCAGGATCTTTACTCTCAATATTTGAGATCGTAATGAAGTGCGGCATGATTTTTTGGTTAGCATCTAATACGTGGAAGTATTTTTGATGCTCAGCCATCGATGAAATCAACGCTTCTGCAGGGACGCTTAAGAAATCGTGATCGAAGTTACCAAGTAAAGGTGTTGGCCACTCATTCAGTGAGTTTACTTCATCTAGTAAATCATCATCGATAATCGCGATACCATTTACTGTGAGTGCTATTTTTTCTACGCCAGATTTGATCAAGGCTTTACGCTCTTCGTAATTAACCATGACCTTGCCTTCAGTTTTGAGCTTACTTTCGTACTCAGACGGCGTATTAATTTGAATTTCACCAGTGCTCATGAAGCGGTGTCCACGACTCATGTTGCCATGCGTGATCCCCATAGTTTCGCCAGACACAACTTCTTCTCCAAGAAGCATGACGACCCATTGTACTGGGCGAACGAATTCTTCTTTCTTTGCTCCCCAACGCATACGCTTTGGAATTGGCAGTTTCGCAAGAGATTGGGCCACAATGTCGCTGATTAAATCTTTTGTTGCTTTGCCTGATTCCGTCGAGCGATAAATCAACCATGTGCCCTTAGGGGTTTCCATCTCTTCTAAGTCACTTGGCTCAATGCCTAGTGATTTTGTGAAGCCAAGTAGAGCTCGGCTTGGCTCGCCAGCGTCGTCAAAAGCGGCTTTCTTTGATGGGCCGCGTTTTTCAATTTCTTTGTCCGCTTGTTGCAGTGCTAGATCTGAAATCTCTAGGGCAAGGCGGCGAGGCGCTGCATAGCTTTTATGATCCTTGTATGAAATGCCAGCTTCATCTAAACCGCTTAAAATGCCTTGGCTGAACGCATCTGAGAGTTTTTTAAGTGCTTTTGGTGGGAGTTCTTCCGTACCAAGTTCAATCAGGAAATCTTTGCTAGACACGATTACTTACTCCCTTTGTCTGCATTGGCGGCTTCGGTTTTTGCGATCACTTCATCACGCAGCTCATCTGACGCGAGAGGGAAACCAAGCTTCATTCTGGTATCGAAATAAGATTGTGCAACGGCGCGTGCAAGACTGCGAACACGAAGGATAAAGCGTTGACGTTCGGTCACAGAAATAGCATGACGTGCATCTAGCATGTTGAACGTGTGTGACGCCTTCAAAACAAGTTCGTATGCTGGAAGTGGAAGGCCTAGTTCAATCAAACGTTGGCTTTCAGACTCATAAGTGTCGAAGTTCTTGAACAAAGATGGAACGTCAGCTTGTTCAAAGTTGTATGTCGACATTTCTACTTCGTTTTGATGGAATACGTCACCGTATGTGACGTCGCCGTCAGGGCCATGTGCCCATACTAAGTCGTATACGCTGTCGACGCCTTGCAAATACATTGCAATACGTTCTAGTCCGTAGGTGATTTCGCCGGTGACTGGATAGCATTCAATGCCGCCAACCTGTTGGAAGTAGGTGAACTGAGTAACTTCCATGCCGTTGAGCCAAACTTCCCAACCAAGACCCCACGCACCTAGTGTTGGTGATTCCCAGTTATCTTCGACAAAGCGAATGTCGTGAACGAGTGTGTCAATCCCCATGGCTTTTAATGACTCAAGATACAACTCTTGAATATTGAGAGGAGATGGCTTCATCACAACTTGGAATTGATAGTAGTGCTGAAGGCGATTTGGGTTTTCGCCATAGCGACCATCAGTTGGACGACGACTTGGTTGAACATAGGCTGCATTCCAAGTTTCAGGGCCAATCGCTCGTAGGAATGTAGCAGGGTGAAATGTGCCTGCGCCGACTTCCATATCGAGGGGCTGAAGAACAACACAGCCCTTACTCGCCCAAAAATTTTGTAAGGCTAAAATTAGCCCCTGAAAGGTTTTTACATCTGGATTGGATTGTTCAGCCACAACTCAAGCACCCGTAGTTAATTCATTATATTTTCGTTGCTTTGACAAAAAAGCGAGAAAAAGGAGCGGCATTATACACTAAGCTATTCGCCGCTCGCTCACTTATTGCTTGATATATTTCAAAATTTCAACCACTTGCTCGGGTGTTTCTGCGACAGCCATCGCGGCACCGTCAACTTCTTTGAGTGGGTGCGTTAATTCTGGGTCATGAATCACAACGATTGGCTTGCCTTTGCCAATAGCAATGCCTGCTTCAAATGCAGCATTCCATTGCTTGTATTTTGGTCCGAAACGTACCACGGTAAGATCAGCCTTTTCGATTGCATTCATTGCGCGCAATGAATTGATCTTTGCTGCTTTATGATCCTTCCAGAAGTTGTTTTCTTCTTCACCAAGAATCCGGACACCAACTTCGTCACTGGCTTCATGATTAGTTACTGGACTTAGTGTCTCGATGTCCAGATTGGCTTCTTTGATGCCATTTTCAATACGCTCACGCCAATCGGTATGAATCTCACCTGAAAGATAAATGCTGTAGCTCATATTAGGTTTATGTCCCTAGAATTTATTGATAAAACTGTATGTAAGGTGAGCGGATTCTAATAAACAGAATTGAGGATGCAAGCATCGCTCATGCTTGGATTCACATATTTATACAATGGAGGTATAGGGTGCCTATCTATGACCATAAGTATGGTGGTTTAGACTATTTTCGAGTTTATCGTTCTTGGGGCGGACAAGAGTTTCAAGAATATGTGCGAATCGGAGAAGATAAAGACGCTGCACGCAAAGAGGCTGAGGCGATCGAAACACGTTTTACGCGGGAATATGAAGTTTATCAGCGAGAGCGTGCTGCACAACCAGAATTTCATGTGAGAGATGATGGCTCAATTCGAGGTCTACGGCGTGTTAGTGTTGAGCGAGGTAGTAGAGCGACAGTTGAGGTCTTGGAGCTCCGTATCAACGTGCCTTGGTTAAAAAGCATCAAGCGAACGACGGTATCAATTAGCACACATGGATTTGAGTCAGCTTTTCAGCAGTCAGTTGAAAAAATATGCGAATGGTATGAATTAGATAAACAAAGCCCCGCTGCGAAAGCGATGCGTACTTGTGATGCTTATTATGCAAATGGTGATGAGATCAGCGCTTTACGTAGTGTTAGCCACAAGGCGCGCCATGAGCTGGACAACATAACGCAAGGTGTGTTCAAAGGTTTACGTAAGCTCGGTATTTCTGGCGCTTAAGAGCGCCAGAAGGCTGGCGTGAATAGAATCAATAGCGTAAAAATTTCTAGACGCCCCATTAGCATTGCTACGCAAAGAACCCATTTCGCAAAAGTCGGTAAATCGCCATAGTGTGCTGCGACATCTCCCAGACCTGGTCCAAGGTTATTGATGCAGGCACCAACTGCCGACCATGCAGTTACTTGATCTAAACCGCTTGCGAGAAGCAGTAACAAAAGCACAACGAATGAGAATACGTACAGGGAGAAGAAACCCCATACGGCTTCGATAACCCGATCAGGTACGGCTTTCTTGCCTACTTTTACAGGAATCACCGCATTAGGGTGAATCAAGCGCTTTATCTCGCGCATGCCCTGTTTGAATATCAGCATCACGCGAATGGCTTTCATGCCCCCGCCAGTTGATCCTGCGCAGCCGCCGATGAAAGCGACAACGAAGAGTAAAAACGGTAATACAAAAGGCCAGTTGGCAAAATCAGCCGTTGAGAAACCCGTTGTAGTGGCAATGGATACCACCTCGAATAAACCTTTTACGAATGATGTGCCAGGGTCGTAGGTGCTAGTGTGGTAGAGCGTCGCAATCGTGATGATGGAAACTAAGAAAATGACACCGGTGTAAAATCTGAATTCTGCATCTTTCCAATAGATGATCGGGCTATTGGAACGAAGCGCCGCAAAATGCAGTGCGAAGTTGATGCCAGAAATGAACATGAAAAAGATCGCAACAAGTTCGATATGTACGTTGTTGTAATAGCCGATACTTAGGTCATGTGTTGAGTAGCCACCAATCGCAATGGTTGAGAAACTGTGGGCAACGGCATCGAATACTTCCATGCCTGCACTCCAATAAGCGAGAGCGCACAACACGGTTAATCCTAGGTAGATATACCATAGCGCTTTTGCTGTTTCGGTAATTCTAGGAGTGAGTTTGCTGTCTTTCACAGGGCCGGGTGCCTCTGCACGGTAGAGCTGCATACCACCGATGCCGAGCATTGGCAGTACAGCGACGGCTAGAACGATCAAACCCATACCGCCAAACCATTGTAACTGTTGGCGATACCATAAGATTGATTTTGGTAGTGAGTCGAGGCCTGTAATAACGGTTGCCCCTGTCGTCGTTAATCCAGAAAGCGACTCAAAATACGCATCTGTGTAGGAGAGATCAGGCATATCAGACAGATATAGTGGGATGGACCCACTAAAGCTAAGAACGACCCAGAACATCACAGTAATTAAGAAACCATCGTGAACACGTAATTCTTTTCTGTGTTGCCGACAGGGTAGCCAGACTAGAAAACCTAAGCCAAGTGTGATGGCAAATGCGTCCAAGAAGGCATGGAGTTGCCCATCGATGTAGTAGAGTGAGACGGCAATGGGGGGCAGCATCGTGACACTGAATAGCATCAACAAAATCCCCAGCATTCGGCCAATAGTTAAAATTTGCATTAGAAGATCTCGATCACTCTAGAAAAACGTTAGGCCGACCTGGAAGAGTTTCTCAACTTCCCTGATCCTTCCTTTATCGATCAAGAACAAGATGACGTGGTCATCAGGTTCGATACGGATATGGTCATGCGCGATCAATACTTCTTTTTTACGCACAATCGCTCCGATCGTTGTGCCAGGCGGCAGATTGATTTCATCGAGTCGTTTCCCGACTACTTTCGAAGAGCGATGGTCTCCATGCGCAATCGCTTCGATTGCCTCTGCTGCACCGCGACGCAGAGAGTGAACATTGACTACGTCTCCACGACGAATGTGCGTTAACAGACTGCCAATCGTTGTTTGTTGTGGGGATACAGCAATGTCGATTTCTCCACCTTGAATCAGATCCACATAGTTTGGATTGCTGATTAGCGTAATGACTTTGCGTGCACCAATTCGTTTTGCCAGCATCGATGCCATGATATTCGCTTCGTCATCGTTAGTGACTGCGATAAACACGTCTGTATTCTCGATGTTCTCATCGATAAGCATGTCTTTGTCGGCGCAGTTCCCATTTAGTACAGTGGAACGTTCTAGATGTTCGGAGAGTGATTTACAACGCGAGGCCGACGATTCGATGATTTTCACGCGGTAGCGGCGCTCTAATTTTTCTGCCAAGCGCTGACCAATATTGCCACCCCCTGCAATCATCACGCGTTTGTAGCTTTTTTCTAAAGGTTGGAGCTCACTCATTACCGCTCGAATATGATCACGTGCAGCAATGAAAAACACTTCGTCTCCTTCATTGATAACGGTGTTACCGCTTGGGATGATTGGTTTTCCATCTCTAAATATGGCCGCAACTCGCGTGTCGATATTAGGCATATGCTGCCGAATTGCCGCAAGTTCATGACCGATCAATGGGCCACCTTCACAGGCACGAATAGCAACCAGACTAACTTCGCCTTCAGCAAAATCTAGCGCTTGAAGAGCGCCTGGATACTCGAGCAAGCGTTTTATATGTTTCGTGACAACTTGTTCGGGACTGATCAGTACATCGACCGGTACGGCATCGTTTCGGAACAAAGATTTTTGCTTGAGGTATGCATTTGCTCTTACACGACTTATCTTTGTGGGCGTCTTGAATAAGGAGTACGCGATTTGGCATGCCAGCATGTTGACTTCGTCACTGTTGGTGACGGCGATTAGCATGTCGGCGTCTTCAGCGCCAGCTTGCTCGAGTACTTCTGGGTAAGAGCCCAAGCCCTCAATTGTTCTAATATCAATACGGTCGCTTAATTCAGATAAACGTTGATTGTCAGGGTCAATCACGGTGATATCGTTGGCTTCAATCGCAAGGTTTTCAGCAAGCGTTCCGCCTACTTGTCCTGCGCCCACAATAATGATTTTCATAAACAGTGCATGCCTAAATTGCGTATGCTGCGTGTAAAACGCCGTTACTTAGTATCTTTTGTTAACAAAGCGTAGAAGAACCCATCGTGTCCTTGCTCTGAGGGAAATAGCTGTTTGCCATATCCAGTGTCTTCTCCCCAATCGCTTTCAATGGGAAGTAAGGTCGTACTCGGTTCTGAAGCTAAAAAGCGTTCTATGATGCGTGCATTTTCCTGCGGGAAAATTGAGCATGTTGCATAGACCAGCTTGCCACCAGGTTTGAGCGTTTTCCAAAGACTTGTTAGTAAGTGTAGCTGCAGTTCTGCGAGTTTCTTGAGGTCTGATGGATCTCTCAGTAATTTAATGTCAGGGTGCCTACGAATCACACCTGTTGCACTACATGGCGCATCGAGAAGAATACGATCGAAGGGTTGATTATCATACCAACGCGTTAAATCTTCAGCAGAACTTGCAATCGTGTTGGCCTTCAATCCCAAGCGAGCAAGATTTTCTTCGACTCGCACTAAGCGTTTCGCATCTTGGTCTAAGGCAGTGACGTCTAATGACGGTTCAGCTTCGAGCATGGCGCATGTTTTTCCGCCGGGAGCAGAGCATGCATCGAGAACGCGTAAGTTTGGCGCTAAGTCTAATAGCTTTGTTGAAAGCTGTGCAGCCTCGTCTTGAACACTCACTAAACCTTCATCAAATCCAGGCAGTTTGTCGACGTCTTGCGCTTCTTCCAAAAGAATGCCTTTTTCTGAAAAGCTAGTTTCTGTAGCCAGAATTTGATTGGTGTGCAGCGTTTTTAGGTAGTCTTCTCGACTTACTTTGCTTGTATTGACGCGCAAAAACATAGGAGGGTGAGCATTGGATGCGCGCATTGTATCCATGGCTTGATTAGGCCAATTGTTTTCGATTTTTGCTGAAAACCAGTCTGGGAAACTAGCCTTAATATCATCATCTGAGATTTCAGGTTTTGGGTCGCGAGAAATGCTTCGTAAAACCGCATTGATCAAACCGCGCGTTTTCAAGAGCTTCAGTTCTTTGGCTGCTTCGACTGTTTCATGTATGGCTGCGTGGTCTGGAATGCGAGTAAACAATAACTGATACGCGCCTATTACTAGCAGCGTGCGAGTTTCTTCATCTCTTCTCGACAAAGGGCGTTGTAAATAGGTGTTCACAAGATCATCAAGATAAAAAAACCAACGGCAACTGCCAAACACGAGCTCTTGAAGTAATGCTCTATCAACCGGCCGCGCCTCGCGGGAGACTTTTGGCAAAGCGGTATTCAGAGAGCGTTTTTGAATACGCACCTCATCGATTGCTTTGGCTGCAAGAAAACGCACGTTCATATAAAAGTATCCGGGCGAGTTAGTTGAGAGTCGTTCCAACTTCTAAAATGGCTTTGCCGCCATTAAAAAAGTCAGCAGCTGAAACAGCTTTGCTACCAGCTAACTGTAGTTGAGTGATTAGAAGTGCTCCATTGCCGCATTGCACGAGCACGCCATTTTTTGACTTCTCAACGATCTCGCCAACAGGCGCGTTTGACTGAGAGTCCAAAGCTTTTGCGCTTAACACACGAATACGTTGGCCGTCTTGTTCTGCGTAGGAGACAGGCCAAGGGTTGAATGCACGTACACTTCTCTCGATTTCTAAAGAGGATAAGGACCAGTCAATATGAGCTTCGGCCTTACTTAATTTATGTGCATAGTTAGCTAGCGCGTCATCTTGCTTTTCTGGAATGAGATCTTCTGGTTCGTTTAGATAGCGTAAAATAGACTTCGCACCCATCGCCGCAAGTTCATCATGAAGCTCTCCACCGGTGACAGTGTCAGAGATATCGCAGCGCTCTTTGAGCAACATATCGCCGGTATCTAAACCTACATCCATCTGCATGATAGTGATGCCAGTTTCTGAATCACCTGCTTGGATTGCGCGTTGAATAGGCGCGGCTCCGCGCCAACGGGGTAGCAGCGATGCATGAATATTAATGCAACCGAGCTTTGGCGTATCGAGAACCTCTTTTGGCAAGATTAAGCCGTAAGCCGCGACGATCATTAAATCAGCGTCAAGCTCTGCTAATTCCTGACGTGCTTCTGGCTCTTTAAAATTAAGAGGTTGAAAGACCTTTATATCGTGTTCGAGTGCTGTTTTTTTTACTGGGCTTGGCATTAATTTCTTGCCTCGCCCCGCAGGTCTATCGGGTTGCGTATAAACCGCAATAATATTGTGACCTGCATTTATAAGAGCGGCGAGACTGCTAGCCGCAAAATCGGGCGTGCCCGCAAAGATAATTTTCAATGGTGTTCTCGGCTTGTTCGATTTACGAGGCAGAGGCTTGCGCTTTCTGCTGCTTTTCTAGCTTTTTCTTGATGCGCGTGCGTTTAAGTTTGCTTAAGTAATCAATGAATAGCTTGCCATTCAAATGATCCATTTCATGTTGGATGCAAACCGCAAGTAAGCCAGTTGCTTCGAGTTCGAAAGCTTCGCCCTCACGATTTAAAGCCTTGATTAGCACATGCTCGATGCGCTCCACATCTTCATAATATCCTGGCACAGACAAACAGCCTTCCTGCATTTTTTCAGGGTCACCCTCTAATACGGTGACTTCAGGATTAATAAAAACATGTGGCTCAGATTTATCTTCAGAAAGATCCATCACGATAAGCTGAATGTGTTGATCGACCTGAGTCGCCGCTAAGCCAATTCCTGGTGCGTCGTACATTGTTTCAAACATATCGTCGATCAGAGTTTGAATCTCTGGAGTCACTTGTTCAACCGGCGCCGCGATCTTGCGTAATCGAGGGTCCGGATATTCTAATATTTCGAGTAATGCCATAGGTTTATGTATGCTTCTTAAAGATGAATGCTCAAATTGTGGTGTATATCACGAATACGCTGCTAGTATTATCTAATAGAAAGCTAATTTAGTACAAATTGCTCAAGCCTCATCTATAGTTTTTTAATGAAGTAGAGCGAAGTAACTGTATTGGCAGTGAAATAGTGTGCGAGTAGAAACGCGTGCTCTACGTATTTGTGAATGATAATAGTTATAGGCAAATCATGATTTCTAAGTTTTTTGTTCGCTGTGCAGCGGTTTTCTTTTTAAGTTTCCAGCTTGCGGCGGCGCCAGAGTTTACGGAAGACTATCCAGAACGCTATACCGTTGTGAAGGGTGATACCCTTTGGGATATATCAGAACGATTCTTGAAGTCTCCGTGGTTATGGCCTGAGGTATGGCATGCGAATCCTCAGGTAGCGAATCCACATCTTATTTATCCTGGCGATGTGATTGGCTTGATTTATATCGATGGTCAGCCGCGCATAACTACTTTGAAAGAAGGTCCTAATAATGGGGTTAAAAAATTAAGCCCTCAGGTTCGTTCGACGCCAATTGAAACGGCTATCCCTACTATTCCGCTTGATGCGATAGCGAGCTTTCTTTCGACAAATCGTATTGTGACAGCGGAAGAGCTAGAAGCGGCGCCATATATCTTGTCAGGTAAAGAAGACCACTTAATTACTGGCGCCGGTGACCAAGTGTTTGCGCGTGGTGATGTGAAAGGTGAAAACTCAGTTGGTGTTTTTCGTAAGAGTGAGCAATATGTTGATCCAGACTCTAAAGAATTTTTGGGTTTAGAGGCGAAGTCAATTGCGACGGCAGAAGTGGATGCGGTGCAAGGTGAAGTAATTACTTTGACCGTTCAGCGCTCAAGCGAAGAGTTACGTATTGGTGATCGCGTATTGCCGACGGATGATCGCGTGATCAATTCTACATTTACTCCGAGCAAGCCAGATGGTGATATTCGTGGCAAGATGATTGCTGTTGAATCTGGCGTGGGCAACATCGGTCAGTATAACGTTGTTGTAGTAAACCGTGGCGCAAGAGAAGGCATCAAAGAGGGCAACGTACTCGCTGTGTATAAGTCTGGCGGTATAGTACGAGACCCTTACACTCAAGAACGCATTGAACTGCCTTCAGAACGAGCGGGTTTGATGATGATTTTCAGAGTCTTTGATAAGCTTAGTTACGGCTTGATACTACGCGCAAATCGTCCATTGAAAATTATGGATGAAGTTCGTACTCCGTAAGATAGTATCTGGAAATACAATAAATGATGAAGCCACCTCTTAGGTGGCTTTTTTGATCAAGGATGATCGAAAAAATGTCTATCTCTTCTGAGGCACGCTTGTGTCTCGCACTCTCTCAAATTCAAGGCTTTGGCCTGAAGCAATTTCATTTGCTGCGTGAGCAGTATGGTAATCCTTCATCATGGCGAAAGTTAAGCTTCGATGCGTTGAACCAATGTATCAGTAAGCCCAAGGTTTCTAGCGCAGTGCTAGATTGTCTCGCTCAGGCTGACCATTCTTTAAATCATGTTAGTGATTGGTTGAAGCAAGACGGTTGTTCCGTTGTTTGCTATTTCGATAGTCCTTACCCTGAAGTATTGCGCCAGATACACTTAGCGCCTGCATTACTCTATTTGAAAGGAAATATAGGCTTACTAAATCATCAAAATATTGCGGTGGTCGGTTCACGGAAGCCTAGTCTGCAGTATGCAGACATTGCACAAGAATATGCGTTTCATTTGGCTAAATCAGGCATGTCGATCGTCAGTGGTTTGGCTCTCGGCGTAGATACAAAAGCACATCTTGGGGCGCTTGCGGCGCAAGGGAATACGATTGCTGTACTAGCGACAGGAATAGATCGTTGCTACCCCGCTAAAAATAAAGATTTATATGAGTTGATTGCCCAGGAGGGATTGCTTGTTTCAGAAATGCCAATGGGTAGTGCGCCTCTTCGTCATAACTTTCCCAGGCGAAATCGTATTGTGTCCGGCTTATCACGTGCGGTCTTAGTTGTCGAAGCGGGCATAAAAAGCGGTTCGTTGATCACTGCGCGTTATGCGATTGAGCAGAACAGAGATGTTTATGCTGTACCGGGCTCTCCTAAGTCACTAAATAGCCAAGGCTGTAATTATTTGATTAGAGAAGGTGCGCGATTAGTTGGATCTATTGAAGACCTGATCATTGACTTACATAAAGACTTGAACGTGAGTGGCCTTACATTAAAAGGGGTTGCGGATTCGGCCCACGATGAGGCGCAAAATGTGAGCGATGCAGCGCAATTGGTTCTCAGTGCAGTAGGGAGTGATACGATCAGCTTTGATGATTTATTTGAGCGTTTAGAGATGAGTTTTGAACACTTATCCGAGCACTTATTAGAGCTAGAGTTAGCTGGGCTGATCAGTTCCGTTTCTGGTGGTTATCAGCTAGGTTCTTAAGTAGAATGCCCCTCGTTTTTAGATCGACTGTTTCGTTCATGCAACAGCATTAATGATTGATATTTAAAGAGGGATCCTCATGCAAAGAGCATTTGATTGGAAAGCTAGTCTAGCCGCCGAGGTCATGCAATTGGGAGGCGTTGTGGCTTATCCTACCGAGGCTGTTTGGGGCTTAGGTACTGATCCATATCAAGAACGAGCTGTTAAAAGGATTCTTACATTAAAGCAGCGACCACAAGAGAAAGGCTTAATTCTAATTTCAGGCCAAGCAGAGCATTTTCTTCCGTATCTTGAAGGCTTGCCAGAAGAGTTAGTTCGACGTTTCTTTACACAGCAAGACCGACCAACGACTTGGCTCGTGCCAGATATCCATAATCGGGTTCCACCATGGGTGAAAGGCGAACATTCATCAGTAGCAATGCGGTTAACAACGCACCCTCCATGTGTTGCCTTATCGAAACATTTTGGCGGGGTAGTTGTGTCAACTTCAGCTAATCCAGCAAGCAAACTTTCCGCGATGAGTTTAAGTGAGGTTCACAATTACTTTCGCGGTCGTCTAGAGTTTTGTTATCAAGCGTCACTTGGTGGTGGACAAAGTGCTTCTCAGATCAAGGATCTTGAGTCAGGAAAGGTGTTGCGCGTATGAATATGTTAGAGCAAGTAAAAGCGTATCTATTGGATTTACAAGATCGCATTTGTGCCGACCTTGAGAGAGCGGATGGCCAAGCACGTTTCGTTGAAGATGCATGGACACGTGAAGGTCGCCTCGGGGGCGGTGGTCGAACGCGAGTAATGAATGATGGCGCTGTTATTGAGAAAGGTGGTGTGAACTTTTCTCATGTACAGGGTGATCAGCTGCCTCCCGCGGCAACGGCCTCTCGACCCGAACTAGCAGGTTGTTCTTACCACGCAATGGGTGTCTCGTTAGTGATTCACCCTCACAACCCTTATATTCCCACCTCTCACGCGAATGTTCGGTTCTTTATTGCGGAGAAGGAAGGGGCAGAACCTATTTGGTGGTTTGGTGGTGGCTATGATCTGACGCCGTACTATCCATTCGAAGAAGATTGCATCCATTGGCACGAAACCGCAAAGGCAGCTGCTGACCCTTTTGGCGAAAACGTATACGACGAACATAAGCGCTGGTGTGATGAGTATTTTTATTTAAAACATCGTGAGGAAACACGCGGTGTTGGCGGTTTATTTTTCGATGATTTGAACGAATGGGGCTTTGAGCGTTCTTTTGCTTATATGCAAGCGGTAGGTGATAGCTACACAAAAGCTTATGTCCCAATTATTCAGAAACGAAAAGACCATGAATATGGTGAGCGCCAACGTGACTTTCAATTATATCGCCGCGGTCGCTATGTTGAGTTCAATTTAGTGTTTGATCGTGGGACATTGTTTGGTTTGCAGTCGGGCGGACGAACAGAATCAATTTTGATGTCACTACCTCCGCTTGTTAAGTGGGGATACAACTGGCAAGCAGAAGAGGGCTCAGAAGAAGCGCGACTTAATGCATTTTTATCGCCACGAGATTGGTTGAAGGGGTAGTACAAATATGGATCGTTATGCGGTGATTGGAAATCCAATTGAACACAGTAAATCCCCATTTATTCATGCCCAGTTTGCGAATAAAACTGGCGAACAGCTTGTATATGAGCGAATCTTGGGCCGTATCGATGCTTTTGAGGAAGACGTAAAAGACTTCTTTTCAGACGCTAATAACAAAGGTTTAAACGTAACTGTTCCATTCAAAGAAAAAGCCTTTGCAATGTGTGACGTTCTCAGTCCTCGGGCTCAAATTGCCGAAGCGGTAAATACGCTCTACATGAAAGATGGCAAACTTTATGGCGACAATACCGATGGGTGCGGGCTAGTACGAGATATTCAAGAGAATTTTCAGGTCTCGTTGGCAGGAAAGCGCGTCTTACTGATTGGTGCAGGGGGGGCATCTAAGGGTGTTTTACTCCCGATTCTTGAGGCAGCTCCAAGTCAGTTGGTAGTTAGCAACAGAACTTTTTCTAAAGCTGAACAGCTTGTCGGCCGATACAAACAAAGACCTGAAATTGTTGCATGCGGTGCAGAGTTAACAGCAGAGAGTTTTGACGATTTATCGAGTGCATTTGATCTGGTGATCAATGGAACTTCTGCTAGCCTTTCAGGAGAGCTTCCGAAAATTTCTTCTGAGATCTTTTCAAGCGAAACGCATGTTTACGACATGATGTACGGGGACCAAGAGACGGTCTTCAATTGTTGGGCCAAAGACAGCGGCGCAACAATGACCATGGATGGTTTAGGTATGCTTGTAGAACAGGCGGCGGAAGCATTTCGTGTGTGGCGAAATGTTCAACCTAATACCGCGCATTGTATTGCAGCACTACGATAACGATCGGCATAAAACGAAAGCAGGTAAAGTATGGATTTAGCGACCCTGATAGGGATGCTAGCTGGTGCGGCAGTTATTATCGGCGCAATTTTGCTGAACTCCAGCATTTTGGATTTCGTCAATATCCCAGGTCTAGGGATAGTGATTGTTGGCACACTGTTTATCACCTTGATCAAGTTCCGTTTAAGTACGATTGGCGATGCTTTTAAGCTCGCATTTTCGACTGTCTTTATGGATAAAACGGAAAACCCAGTAGTCTTGATTGGGCAGGTGCGCGAATTAGCAACTGTTGTTCGTAAAGAGGGCATTCTCGGTCTTGAAAACGTAGAGATCGAAGATGAATTCTTGAAGAAAGGTATAAGCCTTTGTATTGACGGTCACCCACCAGAGTTTATCGAAGAGATTCTGATTCAAGATCTGAGTCAGCGTACTGAGCGTTACGAGACGGCTGAAAAAGTATTTAAAGGAATGGCGGAAACTGCGCCAGGAATGGGGATGCTTGGAACGCTAGTGGGTCTCGTTCAGATGTTGAATGCGATGTCTGACCCGTCTTCTGTTGGTCCTGCGATGGCTGTGGCCTTGTTAACAACCTTCTATGGGGCATTTATTGCACAGTTGATTGCTATTCCATGCGCCGAAAAATTAGGCATGAAAGCGACCGAAGAAGAGCGCAATATGTTGCTCGTCGTCACGAGCGTACAAAACATTTTGAAAGGCCAGAATCCGAAAGTGATTGCAGAGGTCTTATCTTCGTTCTTGTCTCAAAAGCAGCGTGAAGCTGTGTCTGAGGAAGAGTAAGCTCGAGCAATGGCTGCGCTACCTCAGAAAAAGAAAAAGCAAGAGAGCTCTGGGGGTTGGATAGTCACCTTTGCCGATCTCATGTCATTGCTGCTCACCTTTTTTATCTTGCTGCTCAGTTTTTCCAAAATGGATCTTCATAAGTATGAAATGATGGCGCAATCGATGGCTGAATCGTTTGGTGTGTCGTTCCTTGATGGTTCGGGTAAAGCCGGGGGCGAGATTATCTTTGCTGAAGAGCCGCCGATTTCACCTCCAGTGGAGGAATTAAACCAAATAGAACAAGATTTTGAAGAATTCGAAGAAGAGTCAGGTACGGAAGAGCTTGAGATGCTGGATCGCTCTGAAGGAGACTCTGAGGTTGTCAGTATTGACCCCAATATTGAACAACTCACAGAAACACTTGTTGAAGAACTTGAAACAGAAATTGTTTCGAATGCTCTGAACGTTAGCTTTGATTCTGAAAAGGTGGTTGTTCGGTTCTCTGAAGAAGCGACGTTTACCTCGGGTAGTGAAGAAATCAAAGACGATATGTTTCCGATTCTCGAGAAAATTGAGAATGTTTTGGCCGCTTGCCAAGGGCAGATTCTGGTTTCTGGTTATACCGACGACTTACCTGTGACATCAAATCGCTTCCGTTCAAACTGGGATCTGTCAGCTGGGCGTGCAGTGAGTGTTGTACATCAGCTTATATTTAATAATAAAATTGACGCTAACAGAGTGATTGCGGCGGGTCGTGCCGAAACGAACCCTCTAGTACCTAATGATTCACCTGAAAACCGTGCGAAGAATCGCCGTGTCGAAATTAGTATTTATGATCCAGAGTGCCAGTCGTTAGGTATCGACTTCTAGCTTTGGATATAGCAGTAGTTTTAGGAGAAAGTTATGAGTGGTGGTCCAAGCCAACCAAAAGTTGAAGGCGAGCAGTGGGACGATGAGCGTATCAAAGGGTTTCTTGCCTTAGAGCCTAGAGATGAAATGAACGCAGACTATCATGTATTGAAAGAAGCATATCAGTATATGACGCCAGAATTTTTTGCGCGCTTTGTTCCGTTTTTTGTGGAAGCAGGCCGTGATATCAATGCTAAGAATCCAGAGCAAAAATCACTACTTCAGCGCATCCAGAGCTATGGTAAGGCTGCACCATATAAAGCAGTCCTAGAAGCAAATGGAGCCGTGTACTAAGCGCCTCCCCGTGAAGTTAAAAAGCGACCAATTGGTCGCTTTTTTTATATGAGTTTCTGTGACTTTAAGTCGTCTAGGTGTTTGTTTTTGAGATTGACGTAGTTATTAGCGCTGTAGGTAAAAAACTTGCGCTCTTTTTCTGAAATTTCGCGTACCTTTTTGGCGGGGCTTCCTCGATAGACAAACCCAGATTCAAGCGTCTTTCCTGGTGCAACGATGCTTCCAGCGGCCACCACAACATCATCTTCGACAGTTGCGCCGTCCATAATAATGGCCCCCATACCAACGAGTACTCGATCGCCTATGGTGCAGCCATGTAAAAGCGCTTTGTGACCGATAGTCACATCCTCTCCGATAGTTAAGGGGTAGCCATCTGGATTGAATGGGCCGGCATGTGTGATATGTAATACAGAGCCATCTTGCACACTGGTTCGAGCGCCTATTCGAATACGATGCATATCTCCTCTAATCACAGCCATAGGCCATACCGAGCAATCATCACCGAGGTGAACATCTCCAAGTACAAGTGCACTAGGGTCGACAAATACATCATTGCCAAGCTTGGGGGAGTGTTCTACATAACTACGGACTGATTTCATGGCTTTCTTCTATACTTTGTGAATTGTTACAGAGAAGATTGTTGCGATTATGTTTCAATTGCTCTTCTCATCATTCCGTCAATATTGTTCTAGGCCGACCTGAATGTCTACAGCCCTTTTGCAGGAACAACAGCTTCCAGCTTTTGAAACGTATTCCGTTTCAGATTTCCGCCCCGCATTAGAAGCGTTAATGTCACAATTCAATAATCTGCTTGAGAAAGTATGTGCTCAACAAGAATCTAGTTGGGATGAAACGGTCGCTCCGCTCAGTGATTTGAGTCGCAAGATTGATCACGTTTGGTCGATCGCTTCGCATCTAAAAGCGGTCGCCGATAGCGAAGAATTGCGTGCGGTTTATAAAACGCTGTCAGAGGAATTGAGTGCTTTTTATTCCGCTGTTGCCCAGAACAAAGAATTGTACTCTCGTTATCTTGCTGTCTCAGAACAAAGTGGTCTTAATGCCTCTCAGAAAAAAGTCTTAGAAAATAAGTTGCGTAGCTTTCGCTTGAGTGGTGTTGCATTAGAAGATGATGCCAAAGCTGAATTCAAAGCACTTAATCAGAAACTTGTAGGCCTTAGTAATCGTTTTTCTGAAAATGTACTCGATTCATCGCAAGCGTGGTCATTACATATCGTTGATGCAGAGCGATTAGCAGGTGTGCCTTCATCAGTCATTTCTCGTTTAGAAGAAAGAGCTAGAGATAAGGGCTATGAAACTGGTTACCTCTTGGGTTTGGATCTCACTCTTTATTTGCCCGTGATGCAGTATTGCGAGGATAGAGATCTCAGAAAAGTTTTGTATGAAGCGTTTATTACCAGAGCTTCAAATCAAGGGCCGCATGATCTCTCTCACGCGAATGAAGAACTAATGCGTGACATTATGGATGCACGTTTACGTAAATCTGAATTATTAGATTTGGCTTCGTATGCAGACTTATCGGTGCAAACGAAGATGGCTGAATCGCCGCAGCAGGTCCTCGATTTTTTATACGATCTTCATGAGAAAGCTAAGCCTCTTGCGGAGAAGGAGTTTGTTGAGCTGACAGCTTATGCAAAACAGAAATTCGGATTGGCTGAGCTAGCTGCATGGGATGTACCGTTTGTGACGGAGACCTTGCGTAAGGAACGATTTGATGTCGATCAGGAATTACTACGCCAATATTTCCCTTTGCCAACGGTTTTAAGTGGCTTGTTTGAAGTACTAAAGCGCGTTTTCGGTGTTGAGCTTGAAGAGCAAGAAGGGGTAAGTACGCCAGTCCCCGATGCGCGCTGTTTTAAAGTTTTGCAAAATGGTCAAGCCTTGGCGTATATCTACATGGATTTGTATTCGCGTGATGGAAAACGTGGCGGCGCATGGGTAGGTACATGTCATAAATTGACAGAGTTCGACAAAGAAGAGCCTTTATTACCTGTTGCGTATTTGGTCTGTAATTTTGCTGCGCCGAGTGACGGAAAGCCAAGTTTGCTGACACATTCCGACGTCGTAACCTTATTCCATGAATGCGGTCATGCAATGCACCATTGCTTGACTAAGATTTCTTATCCTGAGATTTCTGGGATCGCTGGTGTGCCTTGGGACGCTGTTGAGTTGCCGAGTCAATTTCTGGAAAACTGGTGCTGGCAGCCCGAAGCGCTCGAGTTTTTGTCGTCACATGTCGATGACAAGGAGAGCTTGCCTGACGCATTGATTGAAAAGATGATGAAAGCCAAGAGCTTTATGGCTGGAATGCAGACTGTTCGTCAATTGGAATTTGGCTTGTTTGATTTCTGTTTACATCATGAATATCAAAAGGATAAAACCGATATACAAGGGCTACTAGAACGCACGCAAGCAGATATATCCGTTGTGCCTGTTCCATCATTCGCACGTTTTGCTAACGCGTTTACGCATATTTTCGCAGGCGGTTATGCGGCGGGTTATTACAGTTATAAGTGGGCAGAGCTGTTGTCTGCGGATGCTTTCTCAGCCTTTGAGGAAGAGGGCGTGTTCAATCAGCAGACTGGCCTGCGCTTTAGAAACGAAATACTAGAATGTGGTGGTTCGCGTGATGTAGGCGAGATGTTTGAGTCGTTTAGAGGTAGAATGCCTAGCTCTGAAGCTTTGCTCAAACAAATGGGTGCTTAAACCATGACAAAACGTTTTATAGCGGGTGCAGTTTGTCCGCGTTGCGGAGAAATGGACCGCCTCGTATCTTTTCAAGAAAATGGCAAAACGGTTCGCGAGTGTGTGGCTTGTGGTTTTACAGAAGCACTCGTTGCAAATGTTTCGCCGGATGAATTAAAAACACGCGTTAATCAATTTGAAGAACCTACCGAACAAGAAGAAGTGAGCGTTGTAAAATTGCTCGACCCTCAAGATTTGATCAAAAAGTAAACAAAACTTTCGTGTCGCAAAGCACTGTTCGAAAAAAAAGCTCAAAAAAAGAACAAAAAAGGCCTAAAAGGCGTTGCGATTTCAAAATGCAGCTCGCTATACTCAAAGGGCAATAAAAATAAATCCAACTGTTACTTGAGCTTCTTTGAAGTAGTTAAGTAGTTAGTAGTAGGAAGCCTCACAGGAACAAAAATAATAATCTGTGGAGACCCGTATGCGATCACGCCTAGTAAAGGCGCTGAGTCTGCTGCTGTCTGCAATTTATGCAGCGGATGTAAGCGCAGAGTATGGATTGAATATGCCTCGCGGAGTGACGGACATTAGTCACTCAGTCTATGACTTGCACATGACCATTTTTTGGATTTGTGTGGCAATTGGTGTCGTAGTGTTTGGGGTGATGTTCTATTCGATCTTTAAGCACCGTAAGAGTAAAGGCGCGGTAGCTTCGAATTTTCATGAAAATACCACGATAGAAATTATTTGGACGATCGTTCCTGTAATTATTCTGGTTGTCATGGCAATTCCAGCGACCAAAACACTTGTTGAAATGTACGACACTAGTGATGCTGATGTGGATATCAAAATCACTGGCTACCAATGGAAATGGCGTTACGAGTATTTGGGCTCAGGGGTCGATTTCTTCAGCAACATGTCCACACCCAAAGAAGAAATCTATAACGCACAAGAGAAAAACGAAAATTATCTATTAGAAGTAGATAACGAGCTCGTTGTGCCGGTTGGTAAAAAAATTCGCTTCTTAATTACGGCAAATGACGTGATTCACTCATGGTGGATTCCTGATTTTGCGGTTAAAAAAGATGCCATTCCTGGTTTTATTAATGAGAGCTGGACACGTATTAATGAGCCGGGAGTATATCGCGGTCAATGTACAGAGCTCTGCGGTAAAGATCACGGCTTTATGCCTGTTGTCGTGCGTGCAGTCGAACAATCCGAATACGATGATTGGCTTGCACAAAAACAAGAAGAAGCAAAAGCGGCAGCAGAACTTGCCAAACTCACCTTCACCTTAGAAGAACAGATGGAACGCGGAGAAAAAGTATACGCGACCAACTGCGCAGCGTGTCACCAACCGAATGGGCAGGGTATTCCTCCGGCGTTCCCAAGCCTTGTAGGAACAGAGATCGCTACAAAACTGCTGGATAAGCATATTGAGGTTGTTGTTGATGGTGTTGCTGGCTCGGCTATGCAAGCTTATGGTGGGCAATTGAGTGAGGTTGATATTGCTGCAGTTATTACTTACGAGCGCAATGCGTGGGGTAATGACACCGGCGACAATGTTTCTGCCAAAGACATCGTTGACTATAAAAATAAATAGGAGGGCTTATGAGCGCTGTAATCGACAATCCGTCTCATGACGATCATGAGCACCATGGTCCAACGAAAGGTATTGCGCGTTGGCTATTTACTACCAACCATAAAGATATTGGTTCGATGTACTTGTGGTTCAGTTTTGCGATGTTTCTTGTGGGCGGTTGTATGGCACTCACTATCCGAGCAGAACTCTTTCAACCAGGTTTGCAATTAGTCGAACCCGAGTTTTTCAATCAGATGACCACGATGCACGGTCTGATCATGGTGTTCGGCGCCGTTATGCCTGCTTTCGTAGGTTTGGCGAACTGGATGATCCCAATGATGGTTGGTGCGCCTGATATGGCGCTGCCTCGCATGAACAACTGGAGCTTCTGGATTCTACCTTTTGCTTTTGGCTTATTGTTAAGCACGTTATTCATGGAGGGCGGTGCGCCAAACTTTGGTTGGACATTCTATGCGCCCTTATCGACGACTTATGCTCCAGATACCGTGACATATTTTATTTTTGGCGTTCATATGATGGGTATCTCATCCATTATGGGGGCGATTAACGTGATTGCGACCATTTTGAATATGCGCGCCCCAGGTATGACCTTAATGAAAATGCCATTGTTTGTATGGACATGGTTGATTACCGCATTCTTGCTGATTGCTGTCATGCCGGTCTTGGCAGGTGTTGTGACAATGATGCTGATGGATGTTCACTTCGGAACTAGCTTCTTTGATGCGGCTGGCGGTGGTGACCCCGTATTGTTCCAGCATATTTTCTGGTTCTTCGGTCATCCTGAGGTATACATCATGATTCTCCCTGCGTTCGGAGTCGTGAGTCAGATTATTCCTACATTTTCGCGTAAGCCACTTTTTGGTTATCATTCCATGGTTTATGCGGTCGCTTCAATTGCGATTTTGTCGTTCGTTGTATGGGCTCACCATATGTTCACTGTGGGGATGCCTCTCGCGGGTGAACTGTTCTTTATGTATGCAACGATGTTGATCGCAGTGCCGACGGGTGTGAAGGTCTTTAACTGGATCACGACGATGTTCCGAGGTTCACTCACCTTTGAAGCGCCGATGTTATTTTCAGTCGCATTTGTTGTGCTGTTTACCATTGGTGGTTTTTCGGGATTGATGTTGGCGATAGCGCCGTCTGACTTCCAGTACCACGATACTTACTTTGTGGTCGCGCATTTCCATTATGTGTTAGTTCCCGGGGCAATCTTTGGGATATTTGCCGCAGTCTACTATTGGCTTCCTAAATGGTGTGGGCGTATGTATAGCGAGCCACTCGCTAAAGCACATTTTTGGTTGTCGTTTATTGGTATGAACTTGGCGTTCTTCCCGATGCACTTCCTTGGGCTCGCTGGTATGCCTCGACGTATTCCCGATTATGCACTTCAGTTTGCTGACTTTAATAGTATCTCTTCTGTTGGCGCATTTATTTTCGGGGCGACGCAGTTGCTGTTCTTGTATTTGGTGATTAAAGCCATCCGCAGTGGTGAACCTGCAACGGATCAAGTATGGGAAGGGGCTGAGGGGCTAGAGTGGACAGTGCCGTCACCAGCGCCATACCACACTTTCTCAACTCCACCTGAGGTGAAGTAAGTCATTAGGGAGCCTTCATATGCAAAATCAAAATACAAAAAGAACAGTAGTGAAGTCCGTATTCGCGGTTGTCGCGATGTTTGGTTTTGGTTTTGCCTTGGTTCCTTTGTATGACGTGTTCTGTGACATTACAGGATTGAACGGAAAAACGTCTGGTCCTTATTCGGAAGCGAAAGCTCAAGCTCAAGAGAGGGACGAATCGCGTCAGGTGCGTGTGCAGTTCATTACTCAAAACAACGAGAGTATGCCGTGGGAGTTTAAGCCCGTGGATTATCAAGTTGAGGTGCATCCAGGTGAAATCATAGAAGTCGATTTCTATGCAAGAAACCCAACATCTAATCCAATGGTTGCTCAAGCTGTTCCGAGCTTGTCCCCGTCCGAGGGAACAGACTATTTTCATAAAACCGAGTGTTTTTGTTTTACACGACAATTACTCAAAGCAGGCGAAGAAGTTTTGATGCCTTTACGTTTCGTCGTCGACGAGGCCTTGCCCGATCATTTAGGTACATTGACTTTGTCTTACACCTTATTTGATCAAACAGAGACGCTCGACCCAGAAGAATTAGAAGAAACAACAACACAAGCAGCACTATAAAAATTTATCAGACGTCCGCGAGCGGTTAAGCGCGTCTTTATGAGATAAGGAGTCTAAGAATGAGTGCAGAAACAAGCTATTACGTTCCAGCGCAGAGTCGCTGGCCTATTGTTGCAACAGTAGGACTTTTCTTAACGGTCGTTGGTGCTGGCAGCGTGATGAACGCGAGCTCTGCTGGTGAATCGACCGGTATGTCTTGGCTAACCTTTATGATAGGCGCATTGATCATGGCCTATATGCTTTTTGGTTGGTTTGGGCACGTCATCCAAGAGAGTCAACAAGGTCTTTACAGTGAGCAAATGGATCGATCTTTCCGCTGGGGGATGAGTTGGTTTATCTTCTCAGAAGTGATGTTTTTTGCGGCCTTTTTTGGCGCTTTGTTTTATATCCGAGTATTGGCTGTCCCATGGATCGGCGGAGAGGGCGCGAATACCTCAACAGGCGAGTTGTTATGGCCTGAGTTTGAGGCGACTTGGCCATTAATGGTGAACCCAAATAACGAGTTATATCCAGGGCCGAGCGCATTGATTAGTCCTTGGGGAATTCCGTTACTTAATACTGCTTTATTGGTGGCTTCGAGTGTCACGATCACGATTGCGCATCATGCGTTAAAAGATGGGGATCGTGGCAAATTAACCTTGTGGTTGGGTGCGACCATTGCCCTAGGCGTCGTGTTCTTATACTTCCAAGGTTATGAATATGTGCATGCCTATAATGACCTCGATCTGACCTTGTCTTCTGGGATTTATGGCACGACCTTCTTCTTATTGACGGGTTTTCACGGTGCACACGTAACGCTTGGGACTCTAATGTTGATCATTATGTTTTTCAGAGTGCGTAAAGGCCACTTCGATAAAGCAAATCACTTTGGCTTCGAAGCGACAGCATGGTACTGGCACTTCGTCGACGTGGTGTGGTTAGGTTTATTTTTCTTGGTTTATATTCTGTAGCAAGAGACTTAAACAGGGGATGGGTTGAGCTGAAGCTCACCCGTCCATAAAGCAATAGCAACAACAATAACAAGTAATACAGCAAGCCCAACTCGAACAGTTAAGGAGTTGGCTAAACGTTTTGATTTGCCATCGTCTTTAATCAAAAAGACTAGACCGCTGAACAAGCTAATGATGGCGCCGAGCAATATGAGTCCGATAAGAATTTTAAGCATTTGGTTTCTTCTTATTGTATGAGTGCATTGAGTTTAACGCGCTCAGATTAGGAATCAAAGCTGTTATAAATCTGAGGTAGTGGTGAAGGTAATGGCGATTGCGGAGAGTCTCCCAGAGACCACCAAGGGGCAGCAGTTTAAAGCTAAGCGACCGCTTATATTTATTTGGTTGTTTGTAGCGGTGTTTCTTCCGCTTATGCTGTCTTTAGGACATTGGCAATTAGATCGTGCAGATCAAAAACAGCAAAGAGCAGAGATACTGACACTACAATCTCAACTTCCTCTGCGAACTTATCCCTCTAACGATCCTATCAAATTATTCGAACCTAGATTGATTCAGGGCCATTTTACTGGGCAACACTTTTTGCTTGATAACCGCCAATATCAAGGAAAAGTGGGGTATGAACTGGCCAGTGTTTTCGCTTTAGATTCGGGCGGATCTTTATTGGTGAATCAGGGGTGGATAGCGGCACCAAAATATAGAGACAAGCTGCCAAAAGTTAGCAGTATTGTAACTCCTCAGTCTTTGACAGGATATTTCTACTGGACAGAAAAATCGTTGCCCGTTTGGAATGAAGATGCCGAGTTTGGAGAGAAAAGTATATGGCGTGTTCAGTCACTGAACATGGAAAAAATACGAGAACTGAGTGCCGCTGATTTAGTGGAGAATTCCGAATTTAGGCTACTACATCGAGTCCCATTCGCGTCCGACATTGGCGCGACAATAGATGCGCCAGATTTGTATTGGAATTACCAGTCGCAAACACCCGATAAACACACTGGTTATGCGTTTCAGTGGTTCGCGATGTCGTTTGCTTTAGTGATACTGGCACTATGGGCGACATACAAATTAATACCAAGAACATAACAACAAGAAGTAGGGAGTATAAGAATGAGTGAATCGTCGGTATCGTTTGAACAAACTAGAAGAAAAAGCCAACTTAAATTGATTGGTATTTTTTGTGTGGCCGGAGTGCCAGTCATGCTCGCAATGCTCATGTATTTTGGCAGTGTCGCTATTCCGACAGGCAAAACAAATAAAGGCCAATTATTAACCCCGACCTTAAATCTCAATAGCTTTGGATATCAACAAAATGCCAAAGGGTTTTATCCCGAAACAGATGGTAAGTGGTTGATCGTACAAACAGGCTCGGGAGAGTGCACTTTGGAGTGTCAGGATCTTGCGCATACCGCAAGACAAGTGAATATATTGATGGCGCGCGAACAAGAGCGTGTGGCACGAGTGTTGTTATCCACCCAAGCAGAGCAAACGCAAGACTTACTCGCGGCAGATTATCCACAGTTGTCAGTGAAGAGTGTTGATGAGTCAGCGCTAATTGAGCTCTATAAACAGGCAGACACAAGCAAAACGTGGAACTTATGGGTGAGTGATCCGCTGGGTAATGTCATTCTTCGCTACGACTCAACTAATAGTGGCTACGATCTCAAAGACGATTTGAAGAAGTTATTGAAACTCTCAAACATTGGTTAATGGGAGAGAGATGATGTACCGCAGAGTCATTAATAGAGTTGCTATTGGCGCGACGTTTTTAGCTAGTGTTGTGGTTATGCTGGGCGCTTGGACTCGTCTGGTTGATGCAGGTCTTGGTTGCCCAGACTGGCCGGGTTGTTATGGTTTTCTTACTGTGCCAGAGACGCCTGAAAAAATTGCGATCGCCGAAATGCGCTTTCCTGATGCGCCAGTAGAGGTCGATAAAGGCTGGCCTGAAATGATTCATCGTTATTTTGCGAGTCTCTTGGGGTTCGTCCTTCTATGTTTGTCTGTGTACGCTATTAGTGTGCGCGCCAAAATTTCAGGAACGGCGAAAGAAGAGGCTTTACCATATGGGCATATTTTTGGTTTGCTAGCGCTCGTCATCTGCCAGGGCATGTTTGGTATGTGGACGGTCACACTAAAGTTATGGCCGCAAGTTGTAAGTGCGCATTTATTAGGAGGGTTTGCGACCCTATCACTGCTCTTTTTATTGGTGTTGAGAACGAGGCGTGAGCGCGGTGACTCGGATACTGAGCTAAAGAAAAAAGGAACTTCTGTTGGGAAGAAAGCTGCACTTATAGGGCTAATACTGGTCGTTATACAAATATTTTTAGGTGCGTGGACCGCATCGAATTACGCCGCGCTCGCGTGTGGGGATGAACTACCGACATGTCAGGGTAGTTTTTGGCCGGATATGGATTTCGGGAAAGGCTTTGATTTAACGCAAGAAGTCGGCCCCAATTATTTGGGAGGAACGATGGACAATGAGAGTCGTGTCGCGATACAGGTTACACATCGTGTTGGGGCGATTGTCTTGTCAGTGTATTTGATATGGATGGTGTTTGTGCTTTGGCGCCAGAATCACGCATCTTCCATTCGTAATGCCTTATTGCTGATGTCTGCAGTGCTCGTCGTGCAGTTTGGTTTAGGTTTAAGTAATGTGATCTTATTGGTTCCATTGGCTATTGCAGTTGCGCATAATGCTGTAGGTGCTTTGTTGTTGTTAAGCATGATGAACCTCAATTATCAGATATATCGCCTACAAAAATAATAAGGCGGGAGGACGTAATGAAAACAACAGTGTCAGTAAGCACGAGTTCAGCGAGTGCTTCTTGGAAAGACTATCTAGAACTCTGCAAACCTAAAGTGGTTGCCCTCATGCTGCTAACTAGCGTCGTGGGTATGCTCCTAGCGACATATAGCTTGCCATCGTGGGAAGCTCTTATATTGGGTAATCTAGGGATTGCGTTGATGGCGGGATCCGCTGCGGCAATCAATCATGTCGTTGATCAACGCATTGACGTGCACATGTCGCGTACCAAGAAACGCCCGATCGTGCAGGGGAAAGTAGATAGTGCATCTGCACTTATCTTTGCGGCATTAATTGGCAGCATCGGGATGCTGGTATTAATGGTCTGGGTGAATGCCCTGACGGCCTGGTTAACCTTAGCTTCATTAATCGGCTATGCATTAATTTATACGATGTATCTCAAGCGTGCTACTCCCCAGAATATTGTGATTGGTGGTTTGGCAGGCGCTGCGCCTCCTCTGTTAGGTTGGACTGCTTCAACAGGTTATTTGGATCCTCATGCCTTATTGCTCGTGCTCATTATCTTCGCGTGGACGCCCCCGCATTTTTGGGCCTTAGCGATTCATAGAAAAGAAGAATATGCACAGGTTGGCATACCTATGCTCCCAGTCACGCATGGAGAGTCATACACTAAGTTGCACATTTTGCTATACAGCGTGATCTTGTTGTTAGTAACTATTCTTCCGTACTTGACGGGTATGTGCGGAGAGATTTATTTAGTTTCTGCAGTGTTACTTGGCTTGCGCTTTATTCAGTGGTCTGTGCGCATGATTCGAAATCATCATAAGCATGATGCGATCAATACTTTTAAATTCTCGATCACTTATTTGATGCTGTTGTTTGTTGCGTTATTAGTTGATCACTATACATGGCCAATGATGGTCGCCATGTAATTTGGTTTGTGTGGAGGGCCGAGGGTTTCATTGCCATCTCTGTCCTCCACCAAAGATTCCTCTAAAACTCGTTTTGAGCTTCCAGGATTACCAAAATATTCGACAGGATGTCGCGCATATCTATGAGCGTTTTTGTTCTCGGAATTAAGTTGCTTAAACGTTGTTCTAGCTCCTCTACCTTCGGCACGATGCGACGAATTCCTTCAGTGATAAATTCATAGGGGTAGTGATGGTCTTGTATGCTGAGCTTATTAAGTTCGCCAATCTCTAACAAGAACATGCTGTGTATATCGTAAATGAAGTCTTTGTCTGTGATCGATGAGGCTTCTCAGTAAGCGTCATCTAGTAACTCACTAAAGCTCATGAATTCATTAATGGTATGGGCAATGGATGGGGTCGACACGGAATTCTTCCTCTTAGTTAGCCTTGGCCTCGCTAGATTAACTATAGCAGAGGCCAGAAGAAGCATTGCGTTAGATGATTATGGGATGGCGGATGCCGTGCCCTGATATGTATATAGTGGGGTTGGTTCGCTATCGATAATTTGTAAACCGTTTTCATCAAGAACCGGTTGGCCGTCAGCATCGGTTTGGTAGGTGATGTCGTAATTGGTGTCAGGCACAAATGTTAAGCGCACGCCTTCTGCCGCCGTTTTATCTGGATCGATCAAAGCTAAAGCATCGAGTACAGCTTGTTTCTCGCAATCCGTTGGGTTCTCAATAACCGTTGTGCCATCGGAAGCATAGATCGCTTCGTTATAGGTAGAGCCGTAAATGCGGACCTCTCCTTTAAACATGTCTCTAAGATCTACCTCAACACGCAAACGACGCAGTCCCGTGTGTGTGCTGTTTAGATCAAAACTATAGTCGGAGAACTTATTATTTTCTGACGCGCCACACTCTGCTGCCACTTCAGGCACAGTGGATGGAACTCGTGTTGGAATGCCTACAGCACAATCATCATAGGTTGTCGATGACACGTTATTTTCGTCAGCGACGGTCGTTGGATCGGTATCACAGTAGTCATTCTGATAATCGATCAATAGTTGACTCAGTTCTGTATCGGTCGCTTCATCAAATGAAAATCTAGCAAATTCTTTGTCATCGTCAGGGTGGTTGACGATCGCTTGTCGAACTTCTGGTTTGATGTAGTTGACGGCATCGTAGTCGCTTCCTTTTACTTGGAAGAATCCGCTGTATTGCGCGCGGTCACGTGTCTGGATGTCATCGAGTAAGGTTTCGCTGGTGTCGAAAATGACAGACTGTCTCACGAGTTGCGTAAACGGACTGTATTCAATTGTGACTTCGCCAAAACCAATTTCCTTGAGTTCTGGATCGTCACTGTCGATAAAACGAATATTGCGGTTCGTGAATGTACAAAAGTCATCATCATCAATCGTGGCTTGTTTCACTCTCTGACGAATGCTATCAAATGCCGCTTCGGTAAGTACTAATTGCTCAAAGAAATCGAGTTGGTTGGTTGCGCTCGTGACTACTGAACCATCGTCTTCGTAATTGAGAAATTCATTAACGAGTCTTTTTATTTCAGTCAGTGCATCGCTCTCTTCCGCAGTTAATGTTTCCATTGGATCGGCGAACATCGTATTGATTGCGGTGTTTAAATAGAGTTGGTATGCGTTGGGGTCAGTATTGGCATCGACTTTATAGCGGTCTGCTCTAGGAACTGGAAAAGCAATATCTAGAGCTTGCCCTTCGGCACATTTTTGAGCAGTAGTTTGGAACGCTGGATCACAGGCGCTTAACAATAAAGCTGAACAGAGTGTTGCACTCAGCTTAAAGACTTGTTGCATATAGGGTACTCACGCACTTCATTTAGATTTTAAAGACTGCGCGAGTGTACCATCTTATACACGCATATTCTGCGTGTGATGGGTGATATTTGAATTGAAATGTGCGCTAGATCAGCTCTGAATCAAACGCTTGAAGGTCTCGTGTAAGATCAGTGCATCATTTGATGCGCGATGACGTAATAAATCCATGTCATTGATGGCTTGGTTATGGACGTCTTGCCACTTCGAAACTTGGTCTGCATCAAGCAAGGCGCTAATAGATTCAATTTGAAAGCTGTGTTTGATCCCTGAAGCTTTAAACAAGCGGTGAAGCCAAAAGCTATCAAAGGTCCACGCGTCACAATAAACAAAGTGATCACCTAAGAGCTCATTGAGTTCTTGCGCTACTTGATCGCAGTCTTGTCCGTTTTTTTCGAGCTCATCTCGACTGATCCCATGAATCTTAGCCGCTTTGCCAGACCAATCCTTCCAAAGTACATGAGGCTTAATGAGCCATGAGTGAGTGTCACCGTTAGGCATGCAAATGCCCACTTCAATTGGGTAGCTCGCAATAAGATCAAGGCTGGAGGCCTCAAAGTCGATAAATATAGGATTAACTGCTGTCATAATGGGCTGCGCTTAAAAAACTTTTGCTATGGTAGCCAGTGTTTAACATGCTCGCAATTGATCGTAGAAGATATATTCGAAAACTGCGAAGTGAACGCATCGGTATAGTAAGTTTTGATTGCGGAACAATATTCACAAGCTAGAATGCAGACCGAGCAATAAGGAGTGAACTATGAGTGATAAAATTGTCGTGATTTATTCTGGTGGAATGGATTCGTTTACCGTTCTCCATGACGCAGTAAGGACGGGTAAACAAGTTTATGCGGTTTCGTTTAATTATGGGCAAAAACATTCAAAAGAGCTGCATTACGCGCAAAAGGTGTGTGATGAGTTAGCTATCCCTCACAAAATCGTCGACATCACGGCTATCCATCAATTATTACTCGGATCTTCACTCACAGATGATATTGAAATTCCTGACGGGCATTATGAAGAAGAGAGTATGAAATCTACCATGGTGCCGAATCGGAACATGATCATGATTTCTCTCGCTGTCGGTTATGCAGTATCAATCGGTGCCGGTTTTGTTTACTACGGTGCGCATAGTGGTGATCATGCGATTTATCCTGATTGTCGTCCTGAGTTTGTCCAAAAAATGGCAGATGTGGCGCGTATTGCTAATTATGAGCCAGTCGAGATTGTTGCGCCGTTTCTTAACTCGTCTAAAGGAGAGATTTTAGCGCAAGGCCTCAAATATGATTTGGACTATGGCAAGACTTGGACTTGCTACAAAGGCAAAGAGAAAGCGTGTGGAAAATGTGGCGCATGCCAAGAACGTTTGGAAGCTTTTGAACTTAATAATGCGATTGACCCATTGAGTTATGAGTAATGACTAGATATGCAATGGGGGATCTACAAGGCTGCTACATTCAGTTTCAGGCTTTATTAGATAAGCTTGCGTATAGTCCTTCGCGCGATGAGTTATGGCTGGCCGGGGATCTCGTCAATAGAGGGCCTGACTCCCTATCCTGTTTGCGATTGGCGAGAGACCTCGAAGCGAGAATTGTTTTAGGGAACCATGACTTACATCTTTTAGCTTGTTACTATAGTGAGCACTTACTAAAGCGAAAAGATACTTTGCGCGAGATATTTGAGGCTAATGACTGTGACGATTTAATGGAATGGTTGCGCAAACAGCCCCTTGTACAAGTAGACGACGATAAAAAGCTTTTCATGAGTCATGCTGGCTTGCCGCATATTTGGAAAGTAAAAAAAGCAAGAAAATACGCCCAAGAAGTGCATGAAATATTAGCTGGCAATGATAAGAAAGCCTTGAGCTCTTACTTCAGTGAAATGTATGGCAACGACCCTGATGTTTGGGATAGAACTCTTACAGGGCAAACCCGACTGAGGGTGATTACAAACTACTTAACGCGCATGCGCTTTGTTGATCAAAATGGTCGTTTAGATTTTTCAGTAAAAGAAGGTGTCGATAAAACACCTCATGATTTTAAACCTTGGTTTGCATACCCAGTTACGCATAAGTGGGTAACAATTTTTGGTCATTGGGCTGCGCTAGAGGGGCATACTGGAAGCCGACAGTTTCAAGCGATTGATACAGGCTGTGTCTGGGGTGGCAGTCTAACTGCATTAAATATCGATACGTTTGAGCGTGTCAGTGTCGAGGCTTGAAGTAAGCCAAATACGGATAAGAATTACAACGAAACATGAATCGTCTTTCATCAACTTTGCTAGCGATTAGCTTTCTGTCAGCAGGTTTGTCTGTAGCTTTAGGTGCGTTTGCCGCACATGCTTTAAAGTCCAGATTAAGTGAACGCATGTTAGAAGTGTTTCAAACTGGTGTTGAGTATCAGTTTAATCATTCGCTTGGGCTTATGGTGTTGGCGCTTTTGTTGACGCAGACGTCTGACTCGCTTGCTGGGAAAGCGCTGCAAAGAGCATCGGCATTAATGATCGCTGGTGTATGTCTATTTAGCGGAAGTTTATATGTATTGGCTGTTTCGGGAGTAAGATCTTGGGGCATGGTAACGCCAGTTGGTGGCGTTTTGTTGATAGCTTCTTGGCTTGTTGCGGCTTATGCAATGTATCGGATGAAGACTAAGAAACTCGGAGAGTGATTCTTTAATGGAAATTATGCTGAATGGTGAAGCTTTCCAATGTGATGATAACGCAACACTTCAAGATATCGCGAAAGCCATGTCGTTAGTTGGAAAACGTTACGCCATAGAGTTGAATAAAGAAATTGTGCCTAAAACTGAACATGAACACACGACGTTAAGTACGGGTGACATCGTTGAAGTGGTGCAAGCAATTGGTGGGGGTTAATCAGTGACAATGAATCAAATAGATACGGGTGTTCTGGAGGTTGCTGGCAAACGTTACGGAAGTCGTTTGTTGGTAGGAACAGGAAAGTATAAAGACCTTGAAGAAACACGTATTGCAATCGAAGCAAGTGGCGCAGAGATCGTTACGGTAGCGGTTCGAAGAACGAATATCGGCCAGAATCCTGATGAACCCAATCTATTAGAAGTTATATCTCCTGAGAAATATACGATCCTTCCCAATACGGCTGGCTGCTATAACGCGGAAGATGCCGTACGGACTTGCAGATTAGCGCGTGAGCTTCTTGATGGACATGATCTAGTGAAGCTTGAGGTGCTTGGCGATCAGAAGACGCTTTACCCAAATGTGGTCGAAACATTGTCGGCGGCAAAGACCTTGGTCAAAGATGGCTTTAAGGTCATGGTCTACACAACAGATGATCCTTTGATCGCTAAAGAGCTAGAAGAGATTGGTTGTGTGGCGGTGATGCCACTAGG
>NZ_LWFI01000954.1:0-1951 GCF_001635735.1 Oleiphilus sp. HI0067 | reverse complement strand
TGTTTGGGCTGACGTATCTCGTGTCGATGGCAGTATTGATGCAAGCACAAACGAAGCAGGTTTTGAGTACGATCTGACTCAGATGACGCTTGGAGCGAACCTGCTCTCAACGCGTGATAGTTATGCTGGTGTCTACTTTAGTGTGGTCGATCAAACCATGGATGAGCATGACGCTCAGAGCATTAGTTTTTATACTTCGGGCTATCACTTTGAGGCTTACTGGAGTGGTCGGTTTGAGAATCAGATCGAGCTCGATGGTGTTATCGGCTATGGCATGAATGAGACGGACTCGGTTCGTAGTCTAACAACTGCACCGAAAGCTGAGGCGACCTTTGATTCGGATTTTGTCTATGTCGCCTTGCAGGTTGCCAAACCTATTTATAACTCTGAACTTGTGAATATCGCGCCTTTTGCTTCGATTAGTCACGTGAGAGCAAGTCAAAACGCCTATTCTGAGACCGGCGGTGCTGCCTTGGCGATGAGCGTAGACAAAAGCGATGCCGAGTCTTCATTAATGGGTTTGGGTCTGGCATTTGAAAAGTACCTTGATGATCACGAGGGTTTGAGCGCTAATGCAATATTGCGTTATGACCGTGATTTGAGTGCCGATAAAAGTGGCGATCACTCTGTTACTGTCACCTCAGGCGCTACCGGCACTTATACTGGTCAGAATCGCGGCGCGAATACTTGGATTGGCGGTTTGGCCCTTCGTTATCACTTTGCAGAGCAGCATGCCTTGGGAGGAGGGGTAAGCTATAGCAAATTTGATAATGGTGATGAGCACGGTTTTGGTTTGAACTACAGCTATCAATTTTAATTGATGATTGAAAACTGAATTCGAGTTGACATCGTTCTGTTAAACAAGCCATCTTGTGTGATGGCTTAACAATAACAACAGACGAGCTTTCCATGAATTCAACACCAATCCTTACGATTTTCCTTCCTGCTAGTCTCGGCATTATTATGCTTGGGCTGGGTTTGTCCTTAACGATTTCTGACTTTACCCGCATCTTTAAAATGCCAAAGCCGGTGCTAATAGGCTTATTTTGTCAGGCTATTATTTTGCCAATCGCATGCTTTGGTTTGGTCATCGCATTTGCTCTTCCTCCAGAATTGGCGGTTGGGCTAATGTTGCTCGCGGCATCCCCAGGGGGGACCAGTGCTAATTTATTTAGTCATCTTGCGCATGGCGATGTGGCTTTGAATGTGACGCTCACCGCCATTAACTCTGTTCTATGCATTGTTACGCTGCCAATCATTGTGAATTTGAGTTTGTTTTACTTCATGAGCGAGCAAGGTAGTGTCGGCTTACAATTCTCTAAGGTACTTCAGGTTTTTGCGATTGTGTTGATTCCGATCGGCATTGGGATGACGATTCGGCGCTTTAGAAAAGGCTTTGCTGAGGTCATGGAAAAGCCAGTTAAGATTATGTCGGCACTATTCTTAGCCTTGGTTGTTGTGGTTGCCGTGATGGAAAGTTGGGAGCAGTTTACTCAGTACTTTGCGATTGTTGGTGCAGCAGCACTAGCGTTTAATCTGATTAGTTTGGGCGTTGGTTACGGCGTGCCTCGCTTGTTGAAGCTGGAGCTCCGTCAGAGCATTGCGATTGGTATGGAGATTGGTGTTCACAATGGTACTTTGGCGATAGCCATTGCCTTGTCTCCAATGCTTTTGAATAACGGGGTGATGGCCGCGCCAGCTGCTATTTATAGCGTCATTATGTTTGTCACAGCAGCTTTATTTGGCTTACTGGTAAACAAAATTCACGGAGATCAACTCGGTAATAACACCGCAGCTTAATGATCAAGGTAGATTGCGCCACGCCTGCCAGTAAGGCTTTGGCTCAATTTATGATTGTGGTTCGTTGAAGCGTGCTATCAAGGTTTTTGCTGCGTCGTAAGCAGTGAGTTTCCCTGAAATTACTTGTTCCTGCAGTTGAGGGAGCGATTCT
>NZ_LWFI01000953.1:0-2161 GCF_001635735.1 Oleiphilus sp. HI0067 | reverse complement strand
TTCAGCCGCGCTTGCCGCATTTTACCAACACATTCCGGTTGGCCATGTTGAAGCAGGTCTTCGCACAGGTAACATGCTCGCCCCCTTTCCTGAAGAAGCGAATCGCTCGCTAGTCGGGCGCATTGCAAGCCTACACTTTGCACCCACCGAAACAGCCAAGCAAAATCTGCTCAACGAAGGTATCGCTGAAGATAAAATTCTGGTCACAGGTAACACGGTGATTGATGCACTGTTATCTGTTAGAGAAAAGATCAAAAACTACAAGCCCGAGCAATGGGCACCGAAGCTTCCGGCGCACTGTATTGACAAAATAGCGGCTAAGCCTGGGCGCTTTATTCTGATCACCGGCCACCGACGAGAAAACTTCGGGCAAGGTTTTATTGATTTTTGCACCGCTTTAAAAACGATTGCCACTGAAAAACCTGACTGGCTTTTAGTGTACCCTGTTCACCTAAACCCGAATGTTCAAAAGCCGGTAAAAGAAGCTTTAGGCGGTTGCGAAAACATTCTTTTGATCGAGCCACAAGACTACCTGCCTTTCGTTTGGCTATTGGACAAATGCGACATGGTGATCTNNTNNCTGAGCTTTGTTGCAGAGAGTGTTTTGAACTGTTGATGGTCAACCAATACCAAAATGATATCGGCATCTTCAATCGCTTGGTCAAAACCAAATAACTCAAAGCTGGCGTGTGTTTTTATATTGGGTTCGCAAACACGCAGTTCACCAATGTTTAGTTCTTGTAGTTTCTCGACAATTTCTACCGATGGCGATTCTCTAAGGTCGTCCACATCTGCTTTGAATGCCAAGCCGAGGCAGGCAATAACTGGTCGCTTAAAGCGCTCAGCCTTTTCTCTAACCTTGCTAATGACCCACTCGGGTTTATGATCATTTACTTCACGTGCGGTTCGAATCAGTTTGGCCTGTTCAGGGTTGCGATGGATAATGAACCACGGGTCTACCGCAATACAATGTCCGCCAACCCCAGGGCCTGGCTGTAAGATGTTTACTCGAGGGTGTCTGTTCGCAAGCGAGATTAGTTCCCACACATCGATATGTTCTTGATCGCAGATGAGTGAAAGCTCGTTTGCAAAGGCAATGTTCACATCGCGGAAGGAATTCTCTGTAAGCTTGGATAGCTCCGCGGTTTTGGCGCTTGTTTCAAGTACCTCGCCACTTACAAATTCTTTGTAAAACGTTGCAGCAGCATCGGTCGATGCCTCGTTGATTCCGCCAACAATGCGGTCATTCTGAACCAGTTCAATCAGTATGCGCCCTGGCAGTACTCGCTCAGGGCAATGGGCAACAAATACATCGCCTTGGGTGTCGTGCCCAGCTTCGCTGAGGATTTTCGCAACAAGATCTGTTGTTCCGACCGGGCTTGTCGATTCAAGAATGACCAGATTGCCAGACTCAACAAACGGAGCAATGTTGCGAGTGGCTTGCTCAACGTAGCTTAAATCTGGCTCGTAGCCCTCTTTAAATGGGGTCGGCACAGCGATAATAAATACGTCTGCTTTGCAAGGCTCAAGACTCGCCTTGAGATTCCCGGAATTAACTGCTGATTTAACCAGCAAATCCAAATCTGGCTCGACTATGTGAATTTTTCCTTGGTTTATCGTTTCAACTACTTTGGGAGATACATCCACGCCAGTAACTTGATAGCCCTTAGTGCCAAGAAGTGAAGCTGTTGGAAGGCCTATATAGCCTAAGCCCATGACGCAAACTGACCTGAATTCCTTTTCCATAATGCCCTTGTTCACTCTGATTTTTATGTAAAAAGTATACGTGCTGATTACAGTGTTTTGTAAAGCAAAACAGTTACGGATTATTTAGGAGTTATTCGAAGGTGTTTTCGCAATAATCTTGTGTAATTAAACGAATTAGTTGGATAATTTTTTTGAAAATTTTACTGACCGGAGCAAGTGGCTTTTTAGGTAGCCGATTTGTAGTTCAATCGAATGGTTTGGATCTAGTCGCTTGTGCGAGAAGAAGTGATTCCGATTCGTTTCAGTCGGTTGGCGACATTAATAGTCAAACGGATTGGCGAGAAGTGCTAGGTCGTGGTGGTCATGGAGATGGCACTGGCGTGGATGTGATCATTCACTGCGCTGCACGCGTTCATGTGATGAATGATGATGCGCAAGATCCTTTGGTTGCGTT
>NZ_LWFI01000952.1:0-1629 GCF_001635735.1 Oleiphilus sp. HI0067 | reverse complement strand
TATTCGGCTCCGGGGTTACCTAAACCGACAATCAGCTTGATCTGTTGAGTCATGGCTGAATGTGCATTCCCTAGCTGGTGCCAACGTAATAAGCTCCGGTGGGGGCTTATTCGTCACCTTCGCCTTCAGCTGCAGCATCTTCTGCTTCGTCAGCAGCAGAGCCTTTCGGCTTGTGTACAGATGCAACAGAAAGGTCGTGATCTTCACCTTGCTGAAGTGCAGCAATCGTTACACCTTTAGGAAGAACGATGTCTGAAAGGTGAACGATTTGGTCCGCTTCAACTTCAGTCATGTCAACTTCGATGAACTCAGGAAGATCTGCTGGAAGACAGATAACTTCAACTTCAGTCATTTGGTGCTGGATCTTGCCGCCGCCAAGTTTAACGCCTACACATGCTTCTTCGTTAGTGAAGTGAAGTGGTACGTTAACGTGGATAGCTTGGTTTTTAGTAACGCGCTGGAAGTCAGCGTGCATTACTTCATTCGTTGCTGGGTGGCGTTGAAGATCTTTAAGAATTGCATTCTCTTCTTTACCATCGAAAGCGATAGTAAGGATGTGAGAGTAAAATGCTTCTTCTTCTAGTGCGCGGCGAAGTTTGTTCGCAGCGATAGAAAGAGAAACAGGCTTCTTAGACTTTGTGCCGTATAGGATTGCAGGTACTTTGCCTTCTAGACGACGCAGGCGGCGGCTCGCACCTTTCCCCTGGTCTTCGCGAAGTTCTGCTTCGACAGTAAATAAATCACTCATTATTGATTCCTCAATAAGCGTTGAAACAAGTCCGCGACCAGACTCATAACACGCATTTTAAAACGAAAAAAAGCACTTATGTGCTTTTCGATAGTTTGCCTACGCCCTTGAAAGGAATAGGCAAATTTTTCTAACGCGCTGCTTCGTTTAGTCGAAGAGTGCGCTAATTGACTCTTCATTGCTGATGCGTCGAATCGACTCAGCAATTAGGCCGGAAATCGTAAGGGGGCGAATCTTACCACATTTTTCAGCGTTGTCACTTAATGGAATGGTGTCTGTGACAATCAATGCGTCCAATGTGCTGTTTTCGATGTTTTTAATCGCTGGGCCCGACAAAACTGGGTGGGTGATGTAAGCGTAAACTGCTTTTGCGCCATTCTCTTTCAATGCTTCTGCGGCTTTGCATAGCGTGCCTGCCGTATCAACGATGTCGTCGATGAGTAAGCATGTTTTGCCTTTTACATCGCCAATAATGTGCATTACTTGAGAAACGTTCGCTTGAGGGCGACGTTTGTCAATAATTGCTAAATCTACATCGCCAACGCGCTTAGCCATTGCGCGTGCGCGAACAACACCGCCAACGTCTGGGCTGACAACGATAAAGTCTTCTTTAAAGCGCGTCATGATATCGTCGACCAGAATAGGTGTTGCGTAAATGTTGTCTACTGGAATATCAAAGAAGCCTTGAATCTGATCAGCGTGCAGATCAACAGTCAATACGCGGTCGATGCCTGCGCCAGTGATCATGTCAGCCACAACTTTTGCTGTAATCGGTACACGCATTGAACGCACACGACGATCTTGTCGTGCATAGCCGAAGTAGGGAACAACCGCTGTAATACGGCCTGCAGATGCGCGACGTAATGCGTCGGTCATGACCA
>NZ_LWFI01000951.1:0-2389 GCF_001635735.1 Oleiphilus sp. HI0067 | reverse complement strand
TCGAAGCTGGGAAGTTCCAACCTAAACGTTTCAAGAGTATGTTTGGGTTCAATGACTTGGGGCGTCCAAAATTCTCAGTTAGACGCCAGTAAGCAAATTGAATATGCCATATCGCGCGGTATTAATTTTATAGATACGGCTGAAATGTATGCTGTTCCGCCGTCGCCTGAAACCTATGGCAAGACTGAAAAAATTATCGGTAACTGGATATCAGCGAATAGTCAGAAACGTAAAGACCTAGTGATTGCAACGAAGATCGCAGGAAACGGCTTACCTTGGATTCGCAACGGTGCAGATATTACTGGCGAAGCAATTATTGCGTCGGTTGATGCCTCGCTAAAACGCCTTCAAACAGATTACATCGACCTATATCAATTGCATTGGCCCAACCGTACTTCGCCACATTTTGCAAAGCACTGGCCGGGCAAAATTACTTTTACAGATGTGGATACGGAGCACCACTCAAATGAAATGCTCCAAATTCTGCAAGCGCTTAACGACTGCGTTCAGGCAGGAAAAATCCGTTTTTGTGGATTGTCGGACGACACGCCATGGGGCATTAATGAATACCTGTGCTTAGCTGAAAAACATTCCCTTCCGAAGATGACATCAATACAGAATGAGTTCAGCTTATTGCACACGAAAGATTGGCCTTACTTAATCGAAAACTGCGTGCATCAGGATGTCGCGTATCTTCCGTGGTCGCCCTTAGGTGGCGGTGTGTTAAGCGGTAAGTATATTGATGGTAAGCGTCCAGAGGGCAGCCGTTGGAGTATGTCGCAGAGAAATGGATTGTTCAGAGACAGTGAGCAGGTTCAGCAATCAGTGAAGCGTTACATAGAGATCGCTAACCAACACAACATGACACCTTCCCAGCTTGCGTTGGCTTGGTGTGATCAGGTTGATGGTGTTACCTCTACCATTATCGGAGCTACGACTCATGAGCAACTTGAAGAAGATATCGATGCTTTTAATATGACCTTGAGTGACGACACGCTTAAGGAAATTGCGTCGGTAATAAAAGACTACCCGATGCCGTTTTAGTCGATGACTTCGTTCAGCTTGCTCGACACGATAACGGGCAAGCTGCCTTGCGAAGAAACTAATTTATTCGAGGACTAACGAAAGGAAGTGATCGTGACGACTGAAGCATTACAGCAAGCGAATTTACGTCAGTTGTTTATAGATTGGCAGCGCGAAGTAAAAAAGGATCTGCTTAAGCGCGGAAGCTTTTGGACGCCCACTTTCGTTAGTCAGCCAATGATGGCGCGCACCGTAGTGCTCAGAGATTTATTGCGTGACAGTGATAATGCAGTAGATACACCTTTGTTTATCGTTCATACGGATGTGCGCTCTCAGAAATGGACGGAACTGGCCCGAGAGTCGTCTTGTGCTTTGCACTTTTTCTGTTCGAAACGGAAGTGGCAAATGCGAGTGCAGGGCGAGGCTGTTCTGAATTCGGCCGACGATGTTGCGCAATTACAATGGGATGGGCTTTCTGAAAGGTCGCGTCGTATTTATGCGCTAAAGCACACTCCAGGGTCTTCAGTGGATGACCCGAAGGCCGCTTATACGTTTGAATCTGAAGCGTCGGGATTTGCACATTTTGGTGTGATTAGTATTCGGGCTACAAAACTCGAATCGTTGCAGTTAGATCGCCCAGATAGAACAGATTATCATGTCCGAGCATCTTGGGATCTTGAATCGCATTCACTTGCTTACTTGGCGCCATAGTTTTTGGCACTCAATACTAATGGCAATCTTAAATTGGATAATGACGTTCATCTCATTGACTTTGATTTTATTCGTTAACCCTGTCTATATTATTGGAGAAAAGACTCGACTAGCCTTTATCCGATTCTAATAACAGTATACGTCATGCCCAATTTCGCGCATAGCTTTGGTAGTCGTGACCATGTACTAGGTTCGATTACTATATGTTTTATTGTTTTAAATTCAAATGCGCGAATGTCGCGAGACTCCCCCTGATATGTTCAGATTAGTAATAGTATCAGGAGTAAGTCTTACTTAAATTCGGCTATTTTGTATACACGCACTAACTATTACAACAAGAATATGATTTACGAAATATTACGGCATGCAGTACTGGTGAGGTATAACTAGTTAAGTCATAGCGGAGTGAGTATTAATTTTTTCGTAATTACTAACAGTAAGAAACCTAAATACTATCAAAGTATATGTGTACGGCTATACTCATACTGAAACATAGAGTGAGTTGCAGCATCCGTAAATAACATTTAGCTGGATCTTAACAGGTATGCGAGCGTAGTCATGGATCAGGTAATCGATGCAATAAACCATATTTTATGGGGTTACATTCTCATTTATGGTCTACTAACTGTTGGAATATTCTACAGTTTCAAACTTG
>NZ_LWFI01000950.1:0-1575 GCF_001635735.1 Oleiphilus sp. HI0067 | reverse complement strand
CGTAATATAAAGCGCTCAAACCCGATTGCAAAACGTTCCTGCAACGCTAGCAACTTACCCATTAAGGTATCGCTTTGAGAACGATGAATTCTGATGTTCTTGAGGTGCGCTGGGAGTATTAACTTCGATTCAATTAGTGAAAATAAAAGAATCGGTATGACCACCACAGGGATTGCAGCAAACAGTTGACCACGAACACCTTCAATAAAAGCAATGGGCATGAACGCAGCGATAGTGGTGAGGATCCCGAATGTCACTGGAACAGCAACTTCCTGCGTTCCATTGATAACGGCCTCGATACCGCTCTCGGATTTTCTTAGATGCGAGTATATGTTCTCGCCCGTGACAATCGCATCATCAACCACAATCCCTAGAATTAAGATGAAGCCAAATAGCGAAATGATATTAATGCTCACGCCAAAAAACGGCATGACAAAAAAGGCACCCATAAAGGTGACAGGAATACCGATACAAACCCAAAATGCGATCGCGGGGCGTAAAAACAAAGTCAGCAGCAACATCACAAGAATACCGCCTTGTATCGCACTGTCGCTTAAAGTCTTGAGACGCTTTTTGACGATATTAGATCGATCTCGCCATGCGGTTAGTTGCAACAACTGGTTTTGATCTTCACTGCGCGTTGCTATGTAGTCTTTTACCTTATCGGCAACATCAATCGCACTTTCGTCGCCAACACGATAGATCTCAATCAGGGCCGCTGGTTTAACGTTGAAACGCGTAATACTTACATCCTCGACAAAACCGTCGACGATATCTGCAACGTCACCCAAGCGAATGACTCCGCCAGTATTACTAGTACGGATAACAATACGGCTAAACTCATCCGCCCCATAAGCCTGACCACTTGAGCGAAGCAATATGTCGCCGCCTACTGTTTTAATTGCTCCAGCAGACAAATCGAGTGAGGCCTCTCGTATACGCGAAGCGATTTCTTCAAGAGTAATGCCGTAACGCTCTATTACTTGCTCACGCACGTAGATAGACACTTCATAATCGCGCACACCATCAAGCTCAACTTGGCTTACGCCAGTAATTGCAAGCAAGTCGTCCCGAATACTAATTGCTTCTTGTCGCAATTCACGCTCGGCAAGATCACCGTATACAGCCAAGCCAATGACTTCGCGTTGACGTTTCACCAAGGAGACAATAGGGCGTTCCGCATCAGCGGGTAAGTTATTGACACTATCAATACGGTTTTTAACCTCAGCTAATAGCGTTTGCGGATCATATCGCTCATCGACTTCAATATTGACCTGAGCCACTCCCTCAGTCGAGCGACTCGACAATGCGGCGATACCTTCGAGATCATCAACCGCTTGCTCTAGTTTGGTTGAGACAGAGCTTTCAATATCTTTTGGCAATGCCCCAGGCACGGCTACGCTAGCCTGAATAATTCGAGGTTCTATGCTAGGAAATACTTCAAGAGGAATATTTAGTTTTAAAGAGCCCAATCCAATCAGAACGATTGTGAGCATCAATAAGTTTGCTGCGACACTATTGCGCGCGAACCAAGCAATCATTCAGCAACCTTTATCAACGTACCAGATGAAAGTT
>NZ_LWFI01000949.1:0-1701 GCF_001635735.1 Oleiphilus sp. HI0067 | reverse complement strand
CTTTTATAAGTAATGATCCAGTTAGAGACGAATAACATCATGATTACGGTTGATAAACTCACTAAGCAATTTGGTGATTTTTTTGCGGTAAATGGACTGACATTTACCGTTGAACCAGGTGAAATACTCGGTTTTCTTGGCCCTAATGGCGCAGGTAAATCGACAACGATGAAAATGCTGACGGGTTTTTTACAACCCAGCTCAGGCTCTGTATCGGTAATGGGGTTTGATGTGTTGAAGACGCCCGTCGAGGCCAAGCGTTTGATTGGCTATCTCCCTGAGGGTGCGCCGGCTTATGCTGATATGACTGTGCTTGATTCCTTGAGATTTGTCGGGAAAGTTAGAGGTTTTTCTGGGTCTGATCTCAATACGCGTATTCAAGAAACTGTTGATAAAGTCGCTCTGAATAGTGTGCTGAATAAACGTGTTGAAACTCTTTCCAAAGGTTTTCAACGTCGCTTAGGTTTGGCGCAAGCGATTCTTCATGATCCTCAGGTTTTGATTTTAGATGAGCCTACAGATGGTCTTGATCCGAACCAAAAGCATCAAGTGCGAGAGCTCATACAGAACTTATCTAAAGATAAAATTGTCATCGTTTCCACGCATATTCTTGAAGAGGTGAGCGCGGTTTGTACGCGTGCAATGATTCTCTCTGATGGGGCAATTAAGTTTGATGGCACGCCTGAGGACTTGGCGGCCAAATCGGTTTATCACAATAGTATTCATGTGCACGTTGCTGAAAGACATTCGGAACTTAAAGCTAAGTTGATTCAATTGCCTCGCGTTTCAAAGGTGAACGAACTTTCTGAAGGTGCGTTACAGGTGCTGTCTGAAAATAAAGATTCAATATTGTCGGACGTGAATGCCGTCTTGCATAGCGGTTCTTACCAGATCGATGAGCTGCATGTTGAGCAAGGCAAGCTAGATGATGTGTTTCGTGCAATGACTTCAAAGGAGGTGAACTCATGAACGCCTTAAAAGTAGTGTTAGGGCGTGAATTATCGAGTTATTTTGCAACGCCGGTAGCCTATATATTTCTCGTTATCTTTTTAATGTTGTCGGGTGTATTTACTTTTTACATTGGTCAATTCTTTGAACGCGGTCAGGCAGACCTAGTCGCTTTCTTTAACTTTGTGCCTTGGTTGTATTTGGTTCTTATTCCCGCTGTCACCATGCGCTTATGGTCTGAAGAACGACGTAGCGGAACAATTGAATTGTTGATGACCTTGCCGCTTGCTACGTGGCAAGTTGTTCTAGGTAAATTTCTCGCAGCTTGGCTGTTTGTTGGTCTAGCACTGGTGCTAACTTTTCCTCTTTGGATTACGGTTAACTATCTTGGGAGCCCAGATAATGGTGTCATTCTTGGTGCCTATATTGGTGCTTGGCTTATGTCGGGTGGCTTTTTAGCTGTGGGCTCATGTCTTTCAGCGCTTAGCAAGAATCAGATTGTCGCCTTTATTCTCACACTTGTAGTGAGCTTTGTTCTCGTTGTGACTGGATTTCCAATCGTGCAAGACGCTTTTTCAGGTTGGGCACCGTTATGGCTAATTGATGCGGTGGCGAACTTGAGCTTTCTAACCCACTTTACCGCGATATCTCGTGGCGTAATTGACGTCAGAGATCTTGTGTATTTTGCTGCCATGATAGGTATATGGCTATACGCAACATCACTCGTTGTTGACTTGAAGAAAGCAGATTAAG
>NZ_LWFI01000948.1:0-1815 GCF_001635735.1 Oleiphilus sp. HI0067 | reverse complement strand
AAGATCTTCTATATCAAATTAAGAGAGATCCAGGTGCGCTTAGCTCACAGGATTCTCAGCTCCCATCAGGCCTGCAGCTTGGTACGGGTGTTCGTGTTGTTGGAACGGTTAAAGAATTTAGTCAAGGCTCAATGCAGGTAACGGAGCGTCCTCTAGATATGGCGATCTCTGGTCGAGGCATGTTTCAGATTGCCTTACCTGACGGGTCTACCGCATACACGCGCGATGGTAGATTTCAGATTAATTCAGATGGGCAAGTTGTGACCGCTAACGGCCACGCCTTAGAGCCAGCCATTACTATTCCAGAAGGAATGAACGAAATTACGATTGGCGAAGATGGCGTGATTACAGGCACTGTTGCGGGTGACCCAGCTTTGCAGAACCTTGGGCAAATTGATCTTGCAGATTTTATTAACCCGCAAGGTTTAAAAGCCATTGGTAATAACTTGTTCCGCGAAACCGAAGCTAGTGGCAATCCAATTGTTGGCACGCCTGGCTTAGATGGAATTGGCACGGTGAGCCAAGGCATGTTGGAAACCTCAAACGTAGATGTTGTGACTGAGTTGGTGAACATGATTACCACGCAGCGCGCCTACGAAATGAACTCAAAAGTCGTTTCGACTGCAGATCAAATGCTGCAGTTTATCTCGCAGAACGTGTAATGCTGTTGTTGAGTTTTTGTCTATGTTGAACGTAATCAAAGCTGCATTGAAACTTGCTAATACGCTTGCCATTTTGGCGAGCGTTGGTTGTGCTGCGATTACGCGAGAGCACCCTGTTCCGGATGATCCCAGATATGCGCCGATCCCTGCGCAAAGCTTGCGCATGGGTGAACCTGTGACCGGTAGTATTTTTCAATCTCATCGCCAGTTTAGTGTCTATGGCGATCAAGTTGCGATCAATGTCGGTGACATCTTGACCGTGAACCTGCAAGAGTCCACGCGAGCGAGTAAAAGCGCAGACACGACTTATGACAAAAGCGATGAAGTCGACTTTAACGAAGCGAATATTCTCGGCAATACCATCAGCTTTAAGGGTATGAGCTTAGCAACCGATCCATCGTTTGAACGCGAATTTGAGGGCTCAGCTGAATCTGGGCAAAGCAATAGTCTTGCGGGTGCTATTTCAGTCACTGTTGCTGAGGTGTTTCCTAACGGATTACTTCGCGTGCAAGGTGAGAAATGGTTGAGTTTGAATCAAGGGGATGAGTACATCCGTTTAACTGGTCTGATTCGACCTCAAGATATCGGTATTGATAACACGGTTCCGTCTTCAAAAATTGCGAATGCCCGAATCGCATATGGTGGCACGGGTGAGTTTGATCAAGTGAATCGACAAGGTTGGTTGACGCGATTCTTTAACAGCGAATGGTGGCCTCTGTAGTAGGGAGCGTTAATGATGCTGAGACAATTATCTTTTCTAATAAATTTATTATGTATCGTGCTAGTAAGTGTGTGGTTACTATCGCCTGCGCACGCAGATAGATTGAAAGATATGGCAAGTATTGAAGGTGTCCGAAGCAACCAATTGATCGGTTATGGTCTCGTTGTTGGTTTAGATGGCACGGGTGATAAAACCCCATTTACGAGCCAAACATTCCGTAATTTGATGAATCAATTTGGTATCACGATTCCACCTGGTGTTGATCCAAAAGCGAAGAATATTGCAGCGGTTGCTGTGCATGCGGATTTGCCCGCGTTCGCCAAACCTGGCCAACGCATTGATGTCACGGTATCAAGCCTCGGTGATTCGAAGAGCCTACGTGGCGGGTCTTTGCTAATGACACCGCTTAAAGGTGCCGATGGTCGAATTTAT
>NZ_LWFI01000947.1:0-1273 GCF_001635735.1 Oleiphilus sp. HI0067 | reverse complement strand
TGGTCAGCCCATTGACGAAGCCCTTCTTGCCACGTGACGCCAGTTGCTTGAATCTCTTTGCTTTCAAGCAACTCAGGAGGGAGGTCTGATACATGAAGCTCCCTACCGCTCGCCATTACCGTAAGCCAGCGACAGGTGTTTTCGAGTTGTCGAACATTACCTGGCCATGGCATTGCGCTCAGATATTCCTCGGTTTCGGGTCTTAGTATTTTAGGTTCTACCGCGAGCTCGTCTGCAGCACGCTTTAAGAAAAAGTGCGTGAGTTTCGGTATGTCTTCTCGACGATCGCTTAAGCGAGGTAAGTGCACACGAATGACATTCAAGCGATGAAATAAATCTTCTCTGAACGAGCCATCTGATACGAGGCCTTCTAGATTTTGGTGTGTCGCAGCAATAATTCGGACATCTACTTTGACCGGTGTGTGTCCACCAACGCGGTAAAATTCGCCGTCAGCAAGCACGCGTAACAGCCGTGTTTGCGTATCTGCAGGCATGTCACCAATTTCATCTAAGAACAGTGTGCCGCCGTTCGCTTGTTCAAACCGTCCAGTTCGCTGGCCGCCTGCTCCTGTAAATGCGCCTTTTTCGTGACCGAATAGTTCAGATTCAATCAAATCTTTCGGTATAGCGGCCATATTAAGTGCAATAAATGGCTCTTTCGCTCGAGGACTATGTTGGTGCAAAGCTTTAGCGACGAGCTCCTTACCTGTTCCCGATTCCCCGTTAATGAGAACCGTAATATTTGAATGAGAAAGACGGCCGATAGCACGGAAAACTTCCTGCATTGCTGGTGCTTCACCAATAATGACAGTGCTTTCTTCAATGTTATTAACTTGTGTGTCGCCATTTTTTGCACGTAGCTCTTGCGAGTGAGCAATTGCGCGCTTCGCAAGTGCGACGGCATCTTCGAGATCAAAGGGCTTTGGCAGGTAGTCAAAAGCACCTTTTTGGTAGGATGTGACGGCACTGTCTAGGTCTGAATGAGCCGTCATTATGATCACAGGGATATCAGGATCATGTTGATGGATGCCAGTGAGTAACTCTAAGCCATCAATGCCCGGCATACGGATATCGCTAATCACGGCGTCAGGCGTTTCTCTCGTTAAGCTATCCAGAACGCCATCCGCGCTTTCGAATGAACGAATAGTGTAGTTTTCCTTTGCTAGGGCTTTTTCTAGTACCCATCGAATTGATCTATCGTCGTCAATTATCCATACGAGTGGTTGGGAACTCATGTTACATCTCCAAAGGAAGGTAAACGATAAAGTCAGTA
>NZ_LWFI01000946.1:0-1860 GCF_001635735.1 Oleiphilus sp. HI0067 | reverse complement strand
TTTATATCTTGGTAATAGAACAGTTCTTAGAAATTGCGTTAACAAAACGCACAAGAGAAGGAATATTGTTTGCAACAATAGGAATGCCGCTAGTCATAAGAGAAACGCTATTCTCCCTTCGAGGGTCGGCCCAAGCCATTTTATTGATTAAACCAATATGCCCATAACAAGCCGAACTATTCGCACCCCAAATACCGACTGGCTTGCCACCAAGCATTAAACCCGCGCTATAACGCATTGGCATCATCAAGGTACGATCAAACTGAACACTCGCAACCTCTTGAATCGCTCGACGAATCGTAATCTCCTTCGCTACTTGCTTTCCCTTCCATTCACCGCCGTTAAGCATCATCTGGAAAAAGCGATTCATTTCTTCTGCTGTTCCCATAATATTGCCTGCTGGAATCACCGCGGACAGAAATCGAGGATCGTTTGTCACATCTTCGACCAAATCTAAAGGCCCACCTAATGCGCGTTTAATCAAATATGAAATTGGGAAACGCGGTTTCAAGCCTATCGCATAGTTCATCGCGACGCGGTCTGCATATTCATCATCAATACCATACTTAAAGTATTTCATGCCCATCGGCTTACGAATACGCTCATCTAAGACTTGCTGAATCGTCTTATCAGTGACCTTGCTGACCACACGCTCGAGAATATAACCGCCCGTCAGCGCATGATACGCCAACTTGTCACCGCGTGGCGAGTCAGGCTCCGCATCGCATAATAAACGCCAAATCGTATCGTTATCCCATAAAGTTTCTACCGGCAGCCCCTCAGGCAAACCGGGAATACCACTGCGATGCGATAGCACCTGATGAATCGTGATGTTTTTCTTGCCATTGCGGGCAAACTCAGGAAGATAAAAACTAATCGGATCATGCAGATTGATCAGTTTCTTCTCGTTTAACATATGCATCAATAGTGCTGTGACCGCTTTAGAAGCTGAGAAAAAACACATGGGAGTTTCAGGTCGCATCAAGACCTTAGGTGCCAACTTGTGGTCTGCTGGTCCATTACCTGAAGCATGTCCAATGGACCGCTGCAAGACCACTTCACCCTTACGTCGCAAGCAAAAAGAAATAGCGGGATGCGTACCCGTCTGATAGACACCCTCAACAGATCGCCAAATTGACTCTACATTTTTAGCCGTCATTCCAACTGATTCGGGGTTTCTTTCTTGCGTTTTATCGATCGATGTGACCTGAGCCAGAGAATCAGGGATAACACTTGTTTTACTTAATCGAGCTTTAACGCGCGGGACATTGAGCGCCGTCAATGGAGCATCTAACAACATAATTTGCCTATTTATTATTAAACTTTTCAATCTTTAACGAGTTCAGATAAGTCTTTACGATAGAAGCTAACTGCTTTTAAAACAAACCCTTAGCCGCAAATCACAACAAAAATTAATCGTCCTCAGCAAAACTAATCCCCCCAAGTGTTTAGTCTGACAGCCCAAAACTGTACAATCGGCGCCGAATGGCTGAGTGCGACTAACTGGCACTGGCATCATGTATCTGTAGATCCAACGGAATAACTATGATTTTATTGAAAACTAATTACGGCGACATCACCTTGGAACTTGATTATGAAAAAGCTCCAGTAACCGCTAAAAACTTCGAAGCATACGTGAAAGACGGTTTTTATGACGGCGTAATTTTTCACCGCGTTATCGACAATTTCATGATCCAAGGCGGCGGTTTTGATGTCGATATGAACCAAAAGCCAACGCGCGAAACCATTGAAAATGAAGCAAACAATGGTCTTAGCAATGACATCGGCACAATCGCCATGGCGCGCACGATGGATCCGCATTCAGCTTCTGCTCAATTCTTTATTAACGTTTCTGATAAC
>NZ_LWFI01000945.1:0-1093 GCF_001635735.1 Oleiphilus sp. HI0067 | reverse complement strand
TTACGTTGAAAGACAATTACGTATTTCTCAGAATGCAAAGGTGACTCAACTGAATACGATCAACCTAGAGACACTTAGCAGCAACGAAGAGAAAGTACGTCACGTAGCTTGAAAGCTTAAGCAGGATCGCTAATCTCCTGCTTTAACTTTTAGATTTTCGTATTAAGAACTGGAACGTCTTCTTTTTCTTGCGCTTGTTTTGTCAATGCAGAAACAAGTTCCGCCTCAGGACGAGAAATACTGCAAGCGCTCATCAATTCTTCAACACTTGCTCCCATCCGTACTAAATGCCCTGCTTCTGAATAACTGACTTTAACGGGATCGTTACGATGTATCTCTTCGACGGATATCTCCAAGCTATCATGCTTATCAACAACACCCTGAATGCGCCTTCCCATACCAAGAGTTGAGTGGCTTAAGGCATTAAATTCTTTAGATAGCGCATCAATTTTTTTGATTAAACGTTTTTCTACCATGGCTTGTTTGCGCAAGGTAATGCCGCACGCAGCTAAAGCAAAGATGGATGAACACGCTAACACTAACATTAGCGGATCAAGGATAATTCCAAACAACATAAGGTTTTCCTGTGGCTATAGCGATGCCATTTCTGCCCATTCTTCTTCAGACAGCATTTTTTCAAATTCAACCAAAATGATCAGCTCGCCATTTTTATTGCAAACACCTTGAATGAACCGTGCACTTTCATCGTTGCCAACGTTCGGCGCTGTTTCAACTTCTGACTGCTTCAAATAAACAACTTCTGCAACCGAATCAACAAGCACACCAACAACCTGACCCTCAAGTTCAAGAACAACAATGCGTGTCTGGTCTGTCACCTCAGCCTCTGGCAACCCAAAACGCGTGCGGGTATCAATGACCGTTACAACGTTACCACGCAAATTGATAATGCCGAGCACGTAATTTGGCGCGCCAGGCACGGGAGCAATCTCTGAGTAACGCAAAACTTCCTGAATTTGCATAACGTTAATGCCGTACGTTTCATCATCTAAACGAAACGTGACATATTGAAGTACCTGATCTTCTAATTGATCAGAGTTATGAGCTGTACTTGAAGACATTGATCGCCTCTTAC
>NZ_LWFI01000944.1:0-39383 GCF_001635735.1 Oleiphilus sp. HI0067 | reverse complement strand
GCTTGAAGCTTCTCTGGCTTCACCTCGCCAATCTTGACCTGTATTTCTGCTTGTTGCGCCTCAGTTTTTTGCAATTACACCGCGCAATTCAGCGGCTTCACTCTGTATCTATAAAAATCTGAGTTTGTTGGCGAGCTTTTTCTCAACCATGCCTTTCTATGATTGAATTTCCTCCTCCATAAATTCTAACTGAGATACTTTCGCGAGACGTTCGCGATGCAAGCCCTTGGCTTGCTGCTTCAGCTGATCTAAGCGCTGATCAGCAATCGACAACTCGCTATTTAAGTTATCAATCGCAAGCTCAAATAGACGCTGCGCGGTAGAGCTTTGTTCAGTTAACCAACCATCGGGGAGACTAGATGTATTGATAACGGGCAAACTTAAGTTCGCGCTCATATCGAGCTTGGCTGTCAACAATGCTTCGCGAATTGAAAGCTCATGACTTTGCATAAGTAAACGATAATGCTCAGCGCCTGCAAACTATAGTAAACAAACCTCCGTTAGACCCTCGAACTTCAGCACCAACGTTAGATCCAATTCCATTAATGGCCACTATTTCAGCAAAGTCTGCATACAATTCATCGTTCGATGTAACATTTACCCCTGCGAGAATAGTGCTTTCTTCGGTAGAAAATACATCGTCTTGGGCAAGAATCGAGTCGCCATCTACAACGGTTACAGTTACAATTACTGATGCGACTGAAGAACTTGTGCCGTCTGATACAGTGTAAGTGACAATCATATTTGCTGTTTCACCCGCTGCGAGATATTCAAAACCGGTTGTAGCATAAAGAAATATCGATCCATCAGAGAATATTCGGAACTCCCCTCCATTTGACCCGGTTACCGTTACCTCTCCGTCATTTAAGCTTTGTCCCTCAACAGACACGATCTCAAGTGGATCACCATCTTCATCTTGATCATTCTTTGGCGATCCCGAGAGATCAAACTTGTTGCCAAAAATAGAAAAGACGTAGCCCAGTTGTTTGTTTTCTCCTGAGGTTATCGAGTACGCATCATCGTTTACTATTGGTCCGGCCATTTACAGTATCCTTTGTATCGTTGTTTATTTTTTTAAAGATTTACCACCACTTAAATTGTTAAAAATTGTAACGCTAGAGAAAATATATATTTAATGACAGATTATGATGACAAGCCAAAAACTATTTACATTAGGCCACCAAAAAGAAAGAATACGAATCATGGAAAGCTAATAAAAAGAATAACTAAGGTGGTTTTTTGAGTTTTACCACATATGCTTTAGAGCAATCTTCACGACAGAACAAAATCGGTGTAGTCATCGGGTCTGCCACAGCCTTTGTCTATGCTCCGATTGATTATTTTTTATTCCCAGACCATTTCGTCGCAGGGATATTCGGCGCAATACTCAGAGGCCTAATCGCAGCCCCGTTGCTAATTTTAGCCTTATATCTCCTCAAGAAAGAAGATTATGAAAGTGCTGACAAAGCAATAGCGCTCGCAATGATTCTACTCGTGAGTTGGGCAACGCTATTTTATGCAAGTCAACTTGACACCCCCGCACTCATCGCGTTTTTACTTCAGATTCATGTTTATATGATTGCTTGCCTGACACTGAGTAAAAAAAGGCTTTTATTAATTGCTAAATGCAACATTATACTCGGCATACTTGCTGCCTCTTACATGCTCTGGCATCAACAATATTCATATACAGGGTTACTACTACTCACTTACATTACCCTCGCTTTGAGTACTTACTTTTGGGCTTTGTCGAGCAACAACACGCTCAAACGCGAGTACGAAATTACGCGTAACAATCTGGCTATTGTTAATTCCCGAGAAAGCTGGAACGGCATTCTTAAAACCTTAACCAAGGATGCGTTTAACAAAAAGATTTCTGCGATCAGATCTAGCCTTAACGCTCTCAGCACTTCTGGTTCATCAAATCAACACGTTAAACGCCTAAACCATTCGTTAAACGAAATTTCAACGATCAGCCAAACCCTTCTGAGCGATCTTGATTGGTATGACAGCGAGAATCATATACAGGAGCAGACAAATTACTCGATACTTGAGCATGTCTCTTTGTTAACACATGAGCTCCAAACCACTTACAGTACAGCTAATATTAATTTGTTCTGTAGTCGCGACTTCGATATCGAGCTTGCGCCCGCCTTGCTAACAAGATTGATCACTAATATAACCAACAATGCAATACGTCATCGCAATAAAGATACCGCCATCAGCATTGAGATACAGAAAGGAAGGACTCTGCTGATCAAGAATAAGGGACCACGTCTGCCAGCATCACTTAACGAACTCACTATTGAAAACAGGCAAGGAAGCGTGCATGGAGAATACGGCTTAGGACTTAACGTTTGTAAAAATATTTGCATTGCGAACGGCATACTTTTCAATGCTACTTCCGAGAAAGGATTGGTTGTATTTCAAATGATATTTCCAGCCTTACAATCAAACATGAGTAGAGAACTTGCGGCTGAGAAGGTGGAACATGCTTAGCTCGCGTAATGATTTTAAAAGTCGCCTGCTCAGCACCTTACGTAAATATTCTGATTTCACTCATTGGAACTACAACAGACAGCATAACGAAACTGGTATAGCACTATTAAGCATTGCGTTAATATGTGGTGCATTATTTGCGGCAGATGCCATTGCCCTAAATGACCCAAACTCCATCATGATCCAGCGAATCATCGCATTACCATGGATAGGAAGCTTCTTTCTTTTGCATCGCCTCAGACAAGAGAAGCTCTACTATGTGTTTGTTTGTGTTAGCCTCCTATATTCATCCTACGTATTCCTAACTTACACAAACGAACTCACAAGCTTAAGCAACACATATCAGCTGATTGGCATTACGGTCACGATTTTAACCGCTGTTATTCTTGCTAATATACCGAGCGCTTTCTCTACTCCAACCGCTCTTGCCATCACCGTATACTATATTCTCTCTCGCCAAGAACATTCTCTTCGAGAATGGGTTATTATCGATGCAACAGCCTTATTCTTCATGCTTGCATTAATACCTGCAGCGATCGCGCGCGAGCTCCAACAACATAAGACTTACAAAAATAACCAAGCTCTACAACACTCGTTAAAAGATCTTCATAAGTGGTCTCAGTCTACCAGTCGCTTACTCAGGCACGAGCTAAGCAACCAAATCGTTGCGCTATCTTCATCCTTAGTATTAATGCCAGAGGGACGTCTCAAAAATCAATTACAAACTCAAGTTATGGAACTGCAGCAATTTACGAACGAAATAGCGCTAGCGACCGATGCAGAGCAAGACATTGAGGTTAAGCGTGTTGACGCGTGCTCCTTACTATCCAGCGTTCTATCTGAACACAGTATTCACCTAGAGCTTCATGCTTCCTATCATATCGAAATTGACAATAAAAAAGCGGTTGAGCTGGCATTCAACTTTATAGCGCGGGAACTAAGTCAGAAAGCAGCAATCCAACTGCATGGAGAAATTCGGAGCAACTTAGACGAGCTGATTATTGAGATAAGAGACTATAAAGTAAACGATCTTAATATAGATAGTTTTTATTATCAGTTTGCAAAACAGATCATCCAAACTCAGGGCTTAAATCTAGAAATTAACCTCCGTGCAAATCGGGTTATTCTGACCTTACGACAGAAAAGCGATCACCCAACATCAACCCAGCGATAACCCTTTCCTCTGACCGTTTCGATGCAAGAAAAGCTAGGGTCAATCCGACAAAATTCAGAGCGAATCAATTTAATGTGTTGAGCAATGGTATTTGATTCAGCAGAGATTTGAGCAGCCTGGATTAAATCATATACCGACTGCGTTGCAGGAGAGCTGTATAACTGCAATAGCAATTTATAGCGTATATGATTCAACCTTAACCTTTGACCGTTCCAAAAGACTAATTCGGAGTCATGATCGAATGTTATCCCGTCTGCATTCTGCGCGTACTCTTTAGTGCCCTCCGTCTTAAGTACATCTAGGCGAGCAATTAGACTCCTAACGCGAACTAAGATAAGTGGCAACGGCTCTTTCTTGTCGATATAAGCATCAGCTCCGACTTGATATGCTTCAACCTGTAGATCTAGATCTACGTACGAAGACAGTAAAACTATCGGAGCGATTGGATATGCACCTCGAAAGGTCTTTGAAAGCGCGATGCCAGCGGCTCGATCCTCCGCTAGTTGCATATCAAATATAGCTATATCGAGATCTGAACGAGTTCGAATGAGATGAAGGGCTTCATCTGTTGTGCTAACAGCAACAACGTTATAGCCCTCTGACATGAACATTGTAGAAAAGTTTTCTCGGATGACCGGATCATCTTCCACATACAATAACTTTGTCGCTCCCATGCTGCACCACCATTGCGTCTAGCAGTCGCATTGATTATTATTTTCCTTATAAATCATATACTAGCGACAAATTGATTGGCGACTCAATAAGAGCAGCCGATTATATCAATTACGCAGAAATAGAATCAGACAAGATGTCGTCATCGATATACGCCATACCAATCTTGGTAAGGTATTCTTCGCGCTCTGCTTTCATTAAATCTATATCAAGCGGCTTAAGACCAGCTTGCTCATACAGACTAGCAATAAACATCATGAAACCCTCGCCTTCTTTTATCATAAGAAGACCTGCAGCACCAACATCGGGACGGACTTTAGAAGCATTATCGTCGTCAAGATTAACGGTCAAAACAACAGGCTGCTCTTCACCTTCGAATCGAACCGAACGACGCTTTACGCACTGTTCCGCCCAAAAATAGGCCAATGCTTTACTCTGAGTAAGGAACACTGGTTCGCGCTGCTCAGTATAACTATTTCCGATCGTCGCCATGGTTTGCTTCGCGACTTGATTGAAGGCCTTATCGCCAGAACGAACAAGCCCGTTCTCTTTAATCGAATCAATAAGTGCCGATGAAGTACCGTGATACCAAACACCGTTAGTAGGTATGGCAAAGCCATCTTCACCTAGAACGGTTTGGACATCGTTATAAATCTCGGGAAGCTCAATCATGATAGGTAATCCTTGGTAATTCTAAAGATGCGGGAATTATAGGCATATCAACTACTTCATCAAGTAAGCTGACCAACTGTTTCAATAATAGTGGTTATTCCCTGTGCTATTAAGCTCAGAACAGGCAAACAAAAAAGGCCGCCCGAAGACAGCCTCTTTTTAACTTCTATGAGTCTCGAATTAAGAACTCTTGCCTTACGAGAGAGGATTAGAAGTGTTTTTCGCGCCGCCCGCTTTTAGAGCCCGGTCTTTGATCAAGAGCTGCCAGCGTAGTATTCGACCCCATAAACAAAAAAGGCCACCCGAAGGTAGCCTCTTTTTAACTTCTATTAGTCTCGAATTAAGAACTTTTGCCTTACGAGAATTGGTTAGAAGTGTTTTTTGCGCCGCCCGCTTTAAGCGCACGATCACCAGCGTAGTACTCTTTGTGATCATCACCAAGGTCTGAACCAGCCATGTTTTGGTGCTTAACACATGCGATACCTTGACGGATCTCTTTACGCTGAACACCTTCAACGTAACCAAGCATACCTTGCTCACCGAAATACTCTTTCGCTAGGTTGTCTACAGACAACGCAGTAGTGTGGTAAGTAGGTAGAGTGATCAAGTGGTGGAATACGTTCGCTTCACGCGCAGTATCCGCTTGGAAAGTCTTGATACGCGCATCAGCAGCTGCTGACAATGCAGAATCATCATATTCAGCAGACATTAAGTTTGCACGATCGTATGCAGAAACATCTTCGCCCGCTTCAACCATTGCGTCATATGCTTGCTGACGGAAGTTCAATGTCCAGTTGAAAGATGGCGAGTTGTTGTAAACAAGTTTCGCATCTGGGTGAACTTTACGTACGTCGTTCATCATGCCCGCGATCTCGTGTACAGTTGGGACTGCGGTTTCGATCCAAAGAAGGTCTGCACCAGCATTGATCGCACCGATACAATCGAATACGCAACGCTCATGACCAGTACCTTGACGGAATTGGTAAAGACCAGAAGGAAGACGCTTAGGACGAACAAGCTTGCCGTTACGATTAATAACAACATCACCTTCGTTCATGTCAGCTACGTCGATTTCTTCAACATCTAGGTAAGAGTTGTAGATGTCGCCTTCGTCGCCTGGCTCATTAACAACAGCGATTTCTTTAGTTAGGCCAGCACCTTCAGAGTCAGTACGCGCAACAATTAGACCGTCGTCAACACCTAGCTCTAGGAACGCGTAACGTAGTGCACGGATCTTCCCGTGGAAGTCAGCGTGTGGAACAGTTACTTTACCGTCTTGGTGACCACATTGCTTCTCGTCAGCAACTTGGTTTTCGATCTGTAGGCAGCAAGCCCCAGCTTCGATCATTTGCTTAGCCATTAGGTAAGTCGCTTCTGCGTTACCGAAACCAGCATCGATGTCAGCTACGATTGGCACAACGTGCGTTTCGTGATTGTCGATCGCTTCGATGATTTTTGCTTCTTCAGCAGCATCACCAGCTTCACGTGCTTTATCAAGTGCACGGAAAAGACCACCAAGCTCACGCGCATCAGCTTGACGTAGGAAGGTGTAAAGCTCTTCTACAAGACCAGCTACTGCAGTTTTCTCGTGCATAGATTGGTCAGGAAGTGGACCGAAGTCTGAACGAAGTGCTGCAACCATCCAACCTGAAAGGTATAAGTAGCGACGCTCAGTTGAACCGAAGTGTTTCTTGATAGAGATAAGCTTTTGTTGACCAACGAAACCGTGCCAGCAGCCTAGAGACTGAGTGTACTTAGTTTTGTCTTTATCAAACTCAGCCATGTCACGACGCATGATGCCAGCTGTGTACTTAGCTACGTCCAGACCAGTTTTGAATTTGTTTTGAAGGCGCATACGAGCTGCTGATTCAGCACTTACACCTGGGAAAGAGTTAGCAACTTCTGCTGCTTGAACTTCTGCTTGATAACCTGACATTGGCTAATCCCTCTTTTTACGGATGACACCTTGCTCAGACAAAGCAAGGCCGTTTTTAGATTTCGGAGCGGATATTAAATCGAACCCCTACATAAATGAAATATATTGATGCAATAGCCGCTATACGCTGCATTGATAAAGCTATGAAATTTGATGCAACTTCGCGTGAAATTACGGATCAATGAGTCAAGTTTTGAAAGACTATTTCATAATATTCATTAGTGAATGAATATCGGTGGTGATAACCTGATCCCTTCACAATTTTCTCGCAAAAGACATTCAACTTGACCATCTGGTAAGGCGCATGATTCTTCACAACACCGCCCAAGTCAATACAAGAATTGACGCAGGAACAATACTCACAATTGATGACAATTTCACGACACTGACAGACCATTCTTTAATTATTGAGAATGGTGTAATTACACAGATTTCACCAACAGAATCAGTGCAACATATTATCGCATCCGAACATTATTGTTTGCCAAACCACGTCATTATTCCGGGCCTTATTAACGCGCATGGTCATGCATCAATGGCTTTACTTAGAGGTATTGCGAATGATTTACCGTTAAATATTTGGCTTCAAGAACATATATGGCCCGCTGAAGGCAAATGGGTCGATTCTGACTTCGTGTCATTCGGCGCGAAACTTGCGATGGCTGAAATGCTCAAGAGCGGAACGACAACGTTTAGCGACATGTATTTCTTCCCGGAGGTTGTCGCACAAATGGCGCAAACCGTTGGAATGCGCACCCAACTCGCTTGCCCTATTCTAGACTTCCCAACTGCATGGGGCAGCGGCCCAGATGAGTACATAGAAAAAACACTTGAGCTTCATCGCGCCTTCGAAAGCTCTGATTTAGTTCACATGGCGTTCGGGCCTCATGCGCCTTATACGGTTTCGGATGACCCTATAAGAAGTCTCATTAGCGCTGCACGTGAACATTCATTACCAATACAAATGCATGTGCATGAGACTCAGAAAGAAGTTAATGACGCTGTAACAAACTCGGGTAAGCGACCGATTAAACGGCTATCAGAGCTGGGGCTCTTCGATCCCGATTTAAATACACAAGCGGTACATATGACAGCGCTAACGGAATCAGAAATTAGCTTGTTAGCCAAAACTAATACAAGTGTTATTCACTGTCCTGAGTCTAATATGAAACTCGCCAGTGGATTCTGTCCTACCCAAGCTCTCTCTGCCGCAGGGGTTAATATCGCGTTAGGAACAGATGGAGCAGCGTCAAACAATGATCTGGATATGCTAGGCGAGATGCGCACAGCCGCCCTAATCGCCAAAGGTGACACCGGTGACGCAACAGCTCTTTCTGCTAAAGAGTGTATCCGTATGGCAACCATCAATGGTGCAAAAGCTTTAGGTTTAGAGCAGCTGATCGGAAGCTTAGAAGTCTACAAACAAGCAGACATCGTAGCCATTGATCTCGATCACTTAAACACTCTGCCTAGTTATGATCTTCCTGCAGACATCGTATACAACACCAATGCCTCACAAGTAACGCACACTTGGGTTAACGGCAAACTTTTGGTAGATTGCGGCCACCTTACCGGCATTGACGAAGACATGTTAAAAGACGAAGCTCGCCAATGGGGCCAAAAGATAAAGTCTGGGAATAAATAATGACTCAAACGCTTAATAAGAACGTCGACCAATCTGAAGTTGCAAAATTCGAAGCGCTTGCCAATCGATGGTGGGACAAAAACAGCGAATTTAAACCGTTGCACGACATAAATCCGTTACGAGTTAACTATATCGACGAGCGCAGCTCTCTGGCAGGCAAAAAGATTCTCGACGTTGGTTGTGGTGGCGGCATATTGTCCGAAGCTATGTCTCAGCGAGGAGGCTTGGTTCAAGGCATTGATATGGGTGAAGCTCCACTGGGTGTGGCGCAATTACACAGTCTAGAGTCAGGTCTTGATATAACCTATACCCAAATCACTGCCGAAGAGTTAGCAGACCAAACTCCAGGCGAATATGATATTGTGACATGCTTAGAAATGCTAGAGCACGTTCCGTCTCCATCATCGGTAATTCAAGCGTGCCAGCGCCTGCTTAAGCCCGGTGGAGACCTTTTCCTATCTACCATTAATCGCAATCCCAAAGCATATCTTTTCGCAATCGTTGGCGCCGAACACCTTATGAAGATGCTCCCTAAAGGAACGCACGATTTTAAGAAGTTCATCAAACCTTCAGAGCTTGGGGGCATGGTTCGTCAAGCAGGCTTAGAGATGCAGGATATATCAGGCATGACATACAATCCGCTGGTTAAAGAATACAAACTCAGCCGCGATGTAGACGTGAATTATTTGATGCACGCCATCAAACCCAAGGCATAAAATGGAACTTGAAGCAGTCTTATTCGATCTTGACGGTACGTTAGTTGACACTGCACCCGACTTCTACGTTACGGTCGAGAAGTTATTAGCACTCCACAATAAAGCCCCCATTGAACACGAAGTTATCCGAGCAGAGGTTTCTAACGGTTCACGAGCACTAACAAAACTATGCTTTCCGGAGATTACTGATCAAGATGAGTTCGAGCAGCTGCGCATGCAATTGTTGAATATCTATGCTGATGAAGTAGGTGCAAACGCAGTACTGTTTCCCGAAAATCGCGAGATTCTTGAAACCTTAAAGAGTAAAAACATTCCTTGGGGCATCGTAACCAACAAGCCACGACTTTATACCGAGCTTCTGATCAAGCGCACTAGTTTTCTCAAAAACTGTTCTGTATTAATTTGCGCGGATGATGTGCCAGTTGCTAAGCCAGACCCGACTGGAATTCTTGAAGCTTGCGCCAAGCTCCAAGTGTCTAGCAATAAAGTTCTATATGTTGGCGATCATGTTAGAGATGTACAAGCAGCCCACAACGCCGGTTGCGTATCAGCGATCGTTCCGTTTGGTTACTTCGATGAAGGCACGAATCTTAATGACCTAGGAGCACAGCATCTATTGAGAAATGCCAAGGACTTGATTCATTTTTTGGACAACTAATGGACTCAGAACTCAAATCGAATGCTCCCATCAAAAGCAGCTGCATTTTCTTCGACTTCATCTAAGTTAGGGCGATCGATAATCTCGCGCTGAACGCCTACACGAAACGTAAGTTGAACAAAATCCAACGGCGCGTACCCGCCGTGTAGATACAAAGAATTTAAAGCGCCATCATTGCCATTCCTATAATCGATTGAATGGGATTTATGGCCAAATCCAAGTCGAAGTTTCCGCGACAAATACCAAGCCAGTTCGCCATACCACGCATTTGATATATAACCACCGCCCTCTCTCCCTAGATTAGGATAAGGCGTTTTCTTTTCACGATGAGATAGCCCCACATCAAATACTAAATCTAGATCATAAGCTGTATAGATCTGTCGATACTTGATCTCACTGAAGCTAATGCGATAACCATCCCCGGACTCATACTCGCTGTAAAAATCTGCCTTCCCGGTATCGGTCAGATAAATAGACAAACCTAAACCACCGCCATTGAGTCGTTCTTCATCAAGGCGAGTTTCATGTCGCGTGCTGATATACGCGATCCGCCAGCTATGACTGAGTAAACGGTCATCATGCGAATACGTTAGCCTAACTCGATTAAAATCATCTTGGGGTGTTACATCATCAGCGCTAAGGCTTATCTCAAGGTAACTGACTCGCGCTAAGAACTCGTTTTCTAAAGGCGAAATCGAAGACTGATCAACAGGCGTAAGGTAATACCTAGCATTGACGCCGTGCTGCTTTTTGTCCTCGTCTTTGTGATGCTGGTCTGAGTCTTTTACAAGATAGTGCGTATCGAACTCGATTGAACTAGAAAATTCATTCGCAGCAAAAGCACTATTAGCGATTAATAGCCCATACAATGCTGCCCATACATACCTTAAGAATTCAATCCGCAAGCTCTACACCAAATCTCTGTAAAATTTAGCTACAAAAATAGGCGAAAAATAGATAATTTCGAGGCGTTTTAGCCTATTTCCTGTACTACGATTTTTTGAACCTAGCATCAAGAATAGATCGCCATTATGAAAATATTGCTCGTAGAAGACAGCCCAGTAAATCAACTCGTCACGAGCGCGCTACTTGAAACAATTGGCGTAGAACATTCAGTGGTAGATAACGGCCTTCTCGCATTTGACCTACTAATCAATGACAAGCAGCATGATATCGGTTTAATCCTAATGGATTGTCACATGCCGTTATTGAATGGATTTAAAGCTAGCAAGCTTATACGGCGAGGGTATGCTGACGCAGATCATAAGATCACGCCAATAGTCGCATTAACCGGCAATTCAGACGAAGAGGTTAAGTTGATGTGTCTAGAAGCCGGAATGAATGGCTTTTTATCTAAACCGGTAGATCCTGAAGAGCTAGGATCTACCATTCATACACTTATGCGATAAATATCTTACGCCGCCGCGTACGAAGAAATGCCTTTCGAGATGCCTTGCTTTAGCACGCTTTTGATCAGCCCTGTTGTAAAGGGTATTTTTGATTCAAGCTTAATCTGATAATCAAGGGAACAACCGTCGCCTTGTTCTTTGAATCGTAAAGTTCCCACATGGTTCTTAATTGGGCTTCCTCGCGTGATCTTATATTCAATAAACTCGCCTTCTTTAAATTCAGTAATCGTTTCTTCAAAAGACGGAAGCGGCCCAATATTTATTTTACGGACTGAACCAAGCCCACACGCACCATCTTCACCTTGTTGAATTGTAGTCATCTTAATGCCACAAATTTTCCCAAATAATTCGTGATTACTTAAATCAGCGAACACAGTTGCAAGAGGTTTATTGAATTGGAATGACATATTAATCGATTGCTGCGGCATATTACCCTCACGTTTATCTTTATTGTTGTGTCTTATGATTATTCAAACAAAACACAATGACAAGTTGCATTAATCTCAATAAAATTGCGATCTTTACTCTTCTGCGAATAGGCGTAACCATGCACGATTATCAAGCACCTGAAAACCTACTACTTAACAAAGTTATCCTGGTTACAGGTGCAGGCGAAGGCATAGGAAAGGCAATCGCACTTAGCTATGCACGAGCAGGCGCGACAGTTCTTTTATTAGGACGAACCACCACAAAGCTTGAAGCTGTATACGATCAGATCGTATCCGAACAGCTACCTGAACCAGCTATTCTCCCAGTAAATCTTGAAGGTGCTGTTGAAGTTGACTATCACAAAATTGCTGATGTCATCGATCAAGAGTTTGGGCGACTAGACGGGCTTGTTCATAACGCTAGCCAGCTTGGTTCAATGACACCAATAGAGCAATACGAAGTTGAAGTATGGCAAAAAGTTATGCAGGTCAATCTAAATGCATGCTTCTTGATGACAAAAACATTCATCCCCTTACTAAAGCTATCTGATGACCCTTCTATCATTTTTACTTCATCAAGTGTTGGGCGAAAAGGCCGTGCTTACTGGGGTGCATATTCTGTAAGTAAATTCGCGACAGAAGGCTTTGCGCAAGTGCTTGCTGACGAACTGGATACAGAAGAAGATCCGATACGAGTAAACATTATTAACCCCGGCGCAACTCGCACAAATATGAGAGCCAGCGCGTATCCAGCGGAAAACCCAATGTCATTGAAAGCGCCGTTGGAAATAATGAATCTCTACTTATATTTAATGGGTGCTGAAAGCAAAGGCGTAACAGGGCAAAGTTTAGACGCGCAGCCGAAATAAACGAAGTAAGCACTTAAAAAAGTGCTGCGCCAAGCGCTCCGCCGGCAATAACGATAGCGACCACTGGTAAACGAAAAACGACAAGCGCGATATAGGTAATTGCCACAAACGCTGTATCTGTAAGATCTTTGATACTTTGAGTGATCACTGGGTCATACAGGGTTGCCAGCAACAAGCCAAGAACCGCAGCATTCACTCCCCACAGCGCGCTTTTAATCTTAGGTCTAGATCTTAAGCGATCCCAGAATGGCAGCACACCGAACAAAAGCAAAAATGAAGGCAAAAATATCGCGAACGTCGCCAGCGCAGCGCCACTAAAGCCATTCGGACCACTTAAATGCGAAGCTCCTAAAAAACTTGCGAAGGTAAACAGCGGTCCCGGTACCGCTTGTGCCGCGCCGTAACCTGCCAAGAAAATATCTTTATCTACCCAACCAGCTGTAACGACTTGAGACTCAAGTAAAGGCAAAACGACATGCCCTCCCCCAAATACGAGGGATCCTGCATTGTAGTAAGCACTGGCTTGACTTAGGCTTTCCCAGCTCCCTCCTCGACTTACTAGTAAGGCCGCCGCTAACAAAACAAAGAAAGCACTTAAACACACGATTGGCCCAATCAAATGAACACGGCTTCGCTCATAATTAACAGCAACATCGGAAGCTGCGTCGGTAACCTTATAGCGAGAACTGAGCAGGCCAACGATCGACAGAACGAAAATCGGAGCGTATACACTATTCCAGAGCGCAAAAGCTAACGCGCTGACAACCATTATAAGAATACGTATAAAGTCCGGCGTAAGAGAATGCCTCATCGTAACGAAAGCTTGAATAACTACCGCCACTGCAACCAATTTCAAGCCTTGCAAGACGCCAGAATTTAAAAAGGAGCTGTCATTAACAAGCAGAGCCGCAAATATCGTAAGTAAAAGCGCTGATGGAAGCGTAAACGCGAGCCAGGCCGCAATCGCCCCAGCATAAGAATGGCGATGATAACCTAACGCCATACCTAACTGACTACTTGCCGGCCCTGGAATGAATTGACACAGCGACAGTAAATCCGAGAAAGCTTTGTCATTGATCCAATTTAATTCATCAACAAACCGCTTTCGAAAAAAACCAATATGCGCAACTGGACCACCAAATGATGTACAGCCCAATATAAAAAACTGCGTAAATATTGCCCCGACTGAGGTCCCTTTCTCGCGATTCACGCGCGCTCCTTGTTGGTTATTTAGCGAGGCTCAGCAAAAGATTATGCGCATCGTCGGCTGACATATAAGCAGGTACCGCATAGGTTGAATTTGCTTCTTTGAACGCAGCGCGTCTGATACTCGGAAAATCCTTTAATTGAAGCGCATCGACTTTTGGAGAAATCCCTACACTTACAATCAAATCTTCAACAGCCTCAATAAACGCCAAACCTTTTTCATAAACGCTAGCATTTGCATCACAGCACTCGATAAGATCTGCGAGTTCAGCCAATCGTTCAGGCACGAAATCATGGTTAAATCTAAGAACCTTTGGCAAGACCTTAGCGTTAGCAAGACCGTGAGGTATACCGTAATAAGCGCCAAGTTGATGCGCAAATGCATGAACATAACCAAGCCCCGCAAGATTAATGGTCAAACCGCCATAAAACGAAGCAAGTGCCATATCCTCACGCGCACTTAAGTTAGCGCCCTTTTTATATACTTTGCTTAAATTATCGAACACCAACTTGATGCCAGCTTTTGAGTAGTAGCTCGACTCTTCATTGGCCATCGTACTTAAAAAAGACTCAACCAAATGCGTAAGTGCATCCATCCCAGTTGCAGCTGTTATCGCGGGAGGCAGAGCTTTCATAAGTGCAGGGTCAAGGGCTGCGATCAAAGGTACGATTTTTGACTCTATAACCAAGCCCTTTTGATGTGTCTCGTCATCCGAAATCACAGCGCCGATGGTTACTTCAGAGCCTGTCCCCGCGGTCGTAGGAACGCAAAAGAAGGGCGCACAACCGACCTTACCTTTCAAAATTCCTACTAGTTTTTTCGGTTCAGTGTTATTTGAAGCAGCCAAAGCGATTACCTTTGCTGAATCAATAGACGACCCACCACCAACTGCCATTACCGAGTCACAATTTGCTTGCCTATAGCGCTTAAGCCCAGCTTCCACGACAGAAAAAGTAGGATCTGGTTGCACATCAGCAAATAGCTCATATGCCATTCCGCGATGTTCAAGCGATTGGAGAATATTTTCGAGCAAGCCAAGCTCATAGAGTGGTCGATCAGTTACGATAAGGACTTTCTTCAAACCGAAGCTAGCTACACTCTCACACAGTTTTAGTGAAGAGTTTTTTCCAGTCAGCACCGTCGGCTTAGGAATATTAATAACACTGACTAACGCTTTTAACGCTGAAATATAACCCTTACCGATAATCTGGTTTTTCTTGCGCGATGCGCCAATAGGATTAATTACTTTATCGTCAAACTGAGCAAGAATACTCTCTAAATTCATAACAGCCTCGTATTTATAATTTGGAGTGTTGAAACTGCATGCCGTTGGATCACCACGGCTTTAAACACTTATAAAATCAAAAAAGGGGCATTCGCCCCTTTTCTATTTAACTATAGTCGTAGAATCCTTTGCTGGATTTACGACCTAACATTCCGCCTCTCACATACTTACGTAGTAAAGGGTGCGGGCGATATTTACTGTCGCCAAACTCATCATAGAGAACTTCCATGATCGCCAGACATACATCCAAACCAATTAAATCGCCTAAAGCGAGTGGTCCCATTGGATGATTTGCGCCCAACTTCATTGCAGCGTCAATATCCTCCGCACTAGCTACGCCATCAGCTAAGATTCCAACAGCTTCATTGACCATTGGAATTAGAATGCGATTCACAACAAATCCTGGAGCCTCTGCAACTTCTACAGCCGTTTTTCCAAGCTGAGAGGTAATATCAGCAACCTTATCGAAGGTTTCTTGCGACGTCGCGATCCCTTTGATGAGCTCAACCAACTTCATTACCGGCGCAGGATTGAAAAAATGCATCCCCAAAAATCTGTCTGGACGACTCGTTGCTGCAGCGACTTCAGTAATTGATAAAGAAGAGGTATTTGTGGCGAAAATCGTATCTGGGCCACACACCGCATCTAACTCAGTAAAGATGGCTTTTTTGATATTCATATTCTCGACAGCTGCTTCAACAATAAGCGCTGCGTCAGAGACCAAACTGTTATCGTTAGAACCTTGAATTCGCGCTAAAGTCGAGTCAAAGGTTTCTTGCGTAATTTTATCCTTAGCCAATAAACGTGACAGCCCCTTCTCGATTGTCTGGAGACCTTTGTCAACTGCTTCTTGCGCAATGTCTTTGAGTACAACTTCAAAACCAGACGATGCAAACGTCTGTGCAATACCCGCTCCCATTGTACCTGCGCCAATTACGACAACTTTCATGCTCTTTCTACCTCTAACTATTTTGAATCAGTCACGATGTCTTCTGCACCGATATTAATTGATAAACGCGGCTGATCAGCTACCAACACACCGCTAATTATTTTTTCATAATCCCCAAGCTTTCGCTCAACAGAACCCTTGGTGATTCGAACTACCACATCGACAGATTCAAATAGGCTTAATTTCAGCTCTGGCATCATAGCTAAGCTATCATCTAATACTATGTCGTTAATTTCTTGTTTAGGGGAAAATCTGGCCACTGCTAATGGCATTGGCGGACCAACGCTGGCTCGCGCATACACGACCACAATTTCATTTTCATTAAATTGAGACAGCAATGCGGGTTCAATCGTTACGTCAACGCTTACTCTAACTGTTGAGGCAGGTACTTGTATGGTTGAAGGTACGCCCAGTGCTCGTTCAGCCGCAGAAATACCCTCTTCAATCGCTCCGCGCGATGGGTGATTAGGTTCCAACGTTAAAATCGTCTTCCAATATTCTATAGCTTGGTCAAATTGCCCTTGATCATAACTTGCCAAGGCTTTTAGTCCATAAATGTTGGTATCTTGTGGATTAAGTAGGGTCGCTTTGTTTACAGCATCGGCAACTGGAGGAGCATCGATTGCGATACCTGAGAAATACAGGGTCTGCGCCTGCAATCCGTATAATGCCGCCTTTATTTCTGGAGAGCTTTCTATCTCAGCCAACTGCCCATAAGCTTCTGCTGCAATCTCGAAATGGTTAGTGTTCAGAGCAGAGCGCGCTAACAACTCCCAACCCTCAGCATTTGCGGGATTTTCTCGTAACTTATCGCGAAGTTGAACTAGTAGGCCAAGCGTATCTCCTGCCTCTGCTTTACTCTGCGCCGCAGCAATTTCAGCAGCACTAAACTTAGAGTCTTCACTATGTAGAGCGAGATCATACGCACCCCAAGAGTTGTACAAATATGCGCTTAAGCCAACTAAAGCCAAAGCAACGACGATTAAACTGATAAAGGTTGTTGATGTCGCTCTATCTAAGTTGTCGGTACGGGCCTGTACGTTCTTTGCATCACCAAGGAGCGTTGCCTCTAGCTCTTTCTTAATTTCTTCAAACTGAACCTGATCAATTGCATCTGAACGCAGCTCAGCATTGAGCTCCCTGAGACGTTCTTTGTATGCTCTAACGTTCGCGCGCACCCGCGCCTCGGCCGCCGTATCAACGGCAATTTCTTCAAGCTTATGCCTTTTGAACCAGGGGTGAAGTACTATCCATACAGCAACAAGAGAAAGGATTGAGGCTATTATCCAGAATTGGGTCATTGATGACTTTGCCTATAGAAATTAAATAGATGGATGACTAATCGTCAGAATATTTTTTTAACAAGGCTTCGAGTTCAGCTTGATCATCTGAATTATCCACCTTCAATGAGGAACCAGTACTTTCAGTAGCACCATTAGTATCTACAGATTTCCGTTTACTTCTGGAGATACCAATAATCGCAATCAGACCTATCGCGATAAATACCCATGGCCCATACCACAACAAATACGTCTCTGATCGCACTGGAGGCTTATAAGTAACAAATTCGCCAAATCTTTGAATCATAAAGTCGACGACGTCATCGTGGCTATGTCCATCTTCAACCAGTCTTTGAACTTGCGCGCGCATATCTTGAGCAATCGGCGCATTTGAATCGGCAATATCCTGATTTTGACACTTAGGGCAACGCAATTCACGGGTTAGAGCTTGATAAGATTCTAGCTTCGTTTCAGAACTAAATTCATATACATCAATGTCGGCATTAAGTGACTCAAAGCCAATAGCGAGGACAAAAAGAAGGACAAATCTCATTGGTATTTATTCCTTGAGCAATGCGTTAAACCGCGGAGCCAATTGTGCCTCCCAAACACGATGATTCACCTCACCGACATGTCGATAGCGTACTACACCATTTTGATCGATGATGTAGGTCTCTGGTGCACCATACACCCCTAAATCGAACCCGAACTTCCCTCGCGGATCAAATAGGTTCAACGAATAAGGATCACCAAGCCTGTCTAACCACTGTAACGCTTTCGCTCTATCATCTTTGTAATTCAGACCAATAATCGGAACACCTTGTTGTGCAAGTGCCATCAGATACCCGTGCTCACTCTTACAAGCTGGGCACCATGTTGCCCAAACGTTAAGTAGCGAAGGCTTCCCACCTAAATCAGCGTTAGTGAGTAATTTGCTTGGATATTCAAGCGATTGTAACGAAAATGTTGGGAGTGGATCGTTCAGGCGTGCTGTTTCTAACTTGCTCGGGTCTTTGCCCAAAGCTGTGTATAAAATAAGTCCTAGACCGACTGCTAACATCAAAGGGGTCAAGAATACGAGACGAGACTTCATTTACTTAGCAAACTCCGAATTTGATGGCATCACTACTTGGCTCACTTTTTCTTTAGGACGATAACGTTTATCAAACACAGCTAAGCCACCTGCAATAAACATGAAAATTGCGCCAAGCCAAATCCATCGAATGAGGGGCTTATATTGAACTCTCACGGCCCATGCACCGCCATCGAGCTCCTCTCCAATCGCCACGTAAACATCTCGCAACAAACCCGGATCAATCCCAGCTTCAGTCATGGGATTAGCTTGAGAGAAATACACACGTTTTTCAGGCTTGAGGACCGAAACAACTTGCCCATCACTCAACACCTCAACGTTAATCCGAGACGCTTCATAATTAGGCCCCTGAATAGCGTGCAAGGAAGCAAAATGAAGCTCATATTGTCCTAGCACTACTTTCTGACCAATCTCAATGCGGACATCTCGCTCGACAGAGTGAAGCGACACAATCGTTGCACCAACAATCATAAGAGCAAAGCCAAGGTGGCCAAGTACCATGGCATAGTACGCCGAACCCAATGCCAATTTGTTTTTCAAATTACCGACTCTAGCTACGGCTTTCTTGCGAAGATCATTCAGTGTAATTAATGCGACCCACAAGCCTAACAAGATTGCGAGCATTGAAATCCAATCCCACGCAATACCAGATATCGCAGTGAACACAAGGGTCAGCACAACTGACACCACTGCAACCACACGTAACTTCTTAACCAGACCTTTGGGCTCTGTCGATTTCCAATTAGCGACCAGTCCGAAGCCAAGTAAAACCGCCAGGATAGCCATCAAAGGAGAAAATACAGCATTGAAGTACGGAGGGCCTATTGAAAGTTTTCCTGCACCTATGAAATCTAATACCAAGGGGTAAAGCGTACCGATCATGACTGTAATCCATGCAACCACAAGCACGATATTATTACCCAACAAGAAGCTTTCGCGCGATAACAGCTTGTGCTCGCTCTTTCCAACAAGATCCGGCGCTCGCCAAGCATATAAGCCCAGCGACACAATCATCGTAATACCCAAAAGCGCTAAAACGAAAGAGCCACGAGACGGGTCTGACGCAAAAGCGTGAACAGAGGTAAGTACACCAGATCGGACTAGGAATGTACCCAGCAGGCTCAAGGAAAACGCAATGATTGCCAAGAACACGGTCCAACTTTTGAAGGCACCGCGTTTCTCAGTCACCGCAAGAGAGTGCATCAGAGCTGTGCCGACTAACCAAGGCATAAATGAAGCATTTTCTACTGGGTCCCAGAACCACCAACCGCCCCAGCCTAATTCATAGTATGCCCACCAACTTCCCAGTGCGATACCAAGCGTTAAGAATGCCCACGCAACAATAGTCCAAGGTCGAGACCACCTTGCCCAAGCGCTATCAAGACTGCCACCCAGTAGAGCCGCTATAGCAAAAGCAAAGGCCACAGAGAAGCCCACATATCCCATGTACAACATTGGCGGATGCACGATCAAACCAAAGTCTTGAAGCAACGGGTTGAGGTCGCTTCCTTCTAGCGGTGTGTTTGGAAGCAAACGATCAAACGGATTAGACGTCAGTAAAATAAATAGCAAGAATCCAATACTAATCATGCCCATCACGGCAAGCACTCTAGCAAGCATCTCGCGTGGCAATTGTTTACTGAATATGGCAACCGCTATTGTCCAACCTGCCAAGGTAAGAGCCCAAAGCAATAGTGAGCCTTCGTGCCCACCCCATACAGCACTGATCTTATAGTACACAGGCAATAGCGTATTGGAGTGGCCAGCCACATACTTAACGCTAAAGTCATCTTGAACAAAAGCGTTTGCAAGGATTAAAAAAGCGACAAAGATAAAGAAAAATTGGCCGAATGCTAACGATCGCCCTGTTTCCATCCATACGGGGGAATTTTTCGCTACACCATAAAGTGGTGTAATGCTTTGTAGACAGGCACACAATAAGCCTATTATCAGTGCGAAATGACCCAGCTCTGGTAGCATTTAGTATTCCTTATCTGAAGTGTATTGATCGCCGTAACCTTTATGCCCAGACTTTTCGAGTGCCTCTGCAACTTCTGGAGGCATGTAATTCTCGTCATGCTTGGCAAGCACTTCGTCTGCAATGAGAACACCCTCATTATTAATCCGCCCTAAAGCGACAATACCTTGCCCTTCTCTAAATAGATCCGGCAGTATGCCCGTGTAATTGACTTCGACATCGGCAACGAAGTCAGTCAAAACAAATTTAACGGTAAGATCATCTTCGCTACGAGATACTGAACTTTCACGAACCATTCCACCAGCGCGAATTTTCACCCCTTCAGGAGCTTTACCTTCGGAAATCTCCGTCGGGTTATAGAATAGATTTATATTCTCGCTCAGTGCGTACAAAGCGAGCCCTATCGCAACACTAAGACCACAGACTAGAAAACAGATAATCAGCAATCGCTGCTTACGCTTCGGATGCACTACTTTGACTCTCTCTTTTGTTTCAATAGACGACGAATTCTTTTTTCAGTGGTGGTTTTAGCCTTTGCTCTCCCGTCAAAACAGAAAAACGCTAAACCAAAAAATAAGGCGAACGATACGCCGTAAGATAACCAAACATAAAAAGTATGGTGGCCCATCTCAAAATATTCAGCCATTGCTCCGCTCACCTTCGATATTCAATAGCTTATGGACCCAACGCGTTTTAAGCTCTCGTTGAACGATTTCTGCCTGCATACGTACGAGAACCAAGGCCGTAAAAAAACAGTAAATGCCAATCACCATAATTAATAGTGGCAACCACATCTCAGCCGGCATTGCGGGTTTCTCTGTTAACGTAAACGTTGCGGGTTGATGCAGTGTATTCCACCAATCAACCGAATATTTAATGATCGGAATATTTATTACCCCCACCAATACGAGTACGTATGATGCTCTTGCACGATTATCGGCGCTTTGAATGCTAGAACGAAGTGCTATGACGCCAAAATACAAAAACAATAGTAAAAGCATCGATGTTAAACGCGCATCCCACACCCACCAAGTTCCCCATGTGGGCTTGCCCCAGACAGCACCTGTAAATAACGCAAGAAATGTCATGACGGCACCAATTGGCGCAGCGCAAGCGATGAAATAGTCGCTTATTTTCATTCGCCAAACGAGCCCGACAAGCGCAGCCGCAGCCATCATCATGTAGCACGACTGGGCTAAAATCGCAGTAGGAACATGGATGTATATAATTCTAAAGCTGTCACCCTGTTGGTAATCAGGCGGTGCAATAAACAACCCCCAAAAGCACGCTCCCAGCATAAGCGCACAACCAACCCCAAAGAGTGGTCCGTTGTAGCGTTCTGAGAAGTCGTACAACCACTTAGGAGATCCAAAGCGGTGGAACCATGTCCATTTCGTATTTGCCATTTACACTTTCACTTTTCTAAACATCGCATATGATCTTTAAACTCGCGCCCGCAGCAAACGGACAAAGGACGCAATAAAGCATGGTGATTGCACCAAGCATCGCAAAAGAACCAGAGATAGACGCCCCGTCGACTGATAATCCAACAACCCCAGAGCCAAAAATCAATACTGGTACTGTTAATGGTAAAACCAAAAGCATTAACAATATGCCTCCGGTTTTTGCGCTAGCAGTTAATGCTGCGCCAACGCTCACGATATGCGCCAATGCCAATGACCCAAGCAATAGCGATAAAATCAGCACCCCGAGCGCTTCAAACGGAAAGTGGAGCATCGTCGCTAACAAAGGCACCATAGCGAGTAGCGGTAATATACTAATCGCCCACAACGCAAGAACCTTAACAAAAACAAGCGCAAATATAGGGTGTGAAGACTGAAGCCACAACTCGATTGTTCCGTCGTCAAAATCAGCTTTAAACATTGATCCTAAGGTCAACATCAAACTCAAAAGAACAGCCACCCAAATTAGCCCTGTGGAACTTATACGTAAGAATTCCACCCCAGGGTCAACTCCCAAAGGGAAGAGCATCACCACCAAAACAAAAAACATGACAGAATTTAATAGGTCTTGCTTGCCACGAATGACAACCCGCGCCTCGTGCAACCATAGCTGAAACAACGCATTCTTTGGTTGTTTATCCATCCAAAACAACCTTCTTCAAGCGCGGATGCTCAATATGATGATGACTTGTAAAAATAACCAAATTGCCCAAATCCGATAATTCGACAAGTACTTGCTCAAGAAATGAGACAGTCTCTTTATCTAATGAAGCAAATGGTTCATCTAGCACGAAAACCTTAGCTTTACTCAAGAATATTCGAGATAGACCAACGCGCCTGCGTTGGCCTTCAGACATATCGCTACAAGGTACGTCGATATAATCGTCCAAGCCGAATCGCGCCAAAGCATCACTCCTTTGCTGGCGAGTCGTGCTCGATGCCAATAAGCTGTGCGCACTTAGATTTTCATCTGCGGTTAATGCCGGCTTTAATGGAACCTTATGGCCAAAATAACACAACTGATGTTTAAAGAAGGCTGTATTGATAGCTCCCTCAAACCCAGTATATACACCTGCAATAATCCGTAGAAGCGTACTTTTACCCGCCCCATTTCGACCAGCTATTTGTATCAGTTCACCTGCGCTAAACTTCAACGTCAGATCTTCAAATAAGACCCTATCGTCACGTTCACAGCTTAGTCCTTGGGTGCTAACCAAATAATCGGTCATATTAAGCGTTCAGGTCACAAAAAATTTGGGCTGCAGTATAAGGGATTTTTTAGAAAGGAAAAATCTTGAATAAGGCCGTTTAGATTACAAATAAAAAAGGCCGGTAAAAACCGACCTTTTCCAAAGCTAATTGCTGTCGTTTAGAAACGTTCAGCTTTCGGCTTAGAACACTCACCACGTGATGGATCAACTGAACAACGGATCTTCCACAATAGGCCAAGTGCTTTTGCATCAAGAACACCCTCGTCACGAAGTGACGCACGGATTTCAGTACGGAACTTCTCTAGAGCTGCTTGAGAATCTGCATCAGTTTTGATCCAGTACTTAGCAGGAATTGCAGCCTCTGCATCATCAACCATTTTGTTGATGTCTGGTAGGCGAGCAAGAATGTACTCACGCATGTTTTGACCGAACTCAGGAGCAAAACGGTCTTTATGAGAAATCATCTGCATCATACCGTACAGAAGCTTCTCATCGATGATACCGCCTTTTTCGCCAAGACCATGATACAACTCAAATACGTCGTAACCTAGCGCAACCATTGGTAGGATGTCGATGTTACCGTTATTGAACTGGCCAGAGAACGTAGCTAGCGATGTACCAACTGGAGATGCACCAGCTAGATCTGCAAACTTGTGGCTCTGTGGATCTTCGTTAAGTACAGATACTTTCTTACCACTGAACTCAGGAACAGTATCAATATCACGATCGTTTACGAACAAGTAAACAGAACCAACAGGAAGCGTACCAACCATTTCGTAGTTGCCATTCGTTAAGAAAGGAGCCAACTTAGGGTTAGTCAATGTTTTAAGAACACGAGCTAGACCTTCTTCGTCAATGATACCGCCAAGCGCATCAAGCGTACCGCCAAATGGCACGTAAGGACGACTAAGGATTGCTGTTAAGAAAACAACATCACATAGGCCTGCTTTAAAATCGTTTGAAGCTACTTTTTCATCTGTGTAAGCAGCGATTTCGATGTCCATGCCCCAACCGATACCTTTAGCAGTAAGGTCAGAGAAGAACGCCACAGCAGGGCCGTTTTTACCAACAGGGTCATAAAGACAGAATTTTTTCTTTTCTAATGCTGCAGAAGCTGTCGAAGAAACAGCAACCAACAACAAAGAAGCAAGAATGCGACGAAAAGTCATTTGCACACACCTCAGCGCTTAGTTATCAATTAGATTTATTAGATAAAAACGAGTAATTATTTATTTAAGATCTCGCAGAAATCGCTGCGCAGTCTACAAGAAATAACATTTGGTGACAAAGTTCACGAAGCTCAAAGTAGGACCTATTTACCGCTTTAGTGAACTACGGCACTATACGAACAATTAACAGTATTTTAGTTTTCTATTTATTTCGATTCGTGATTTAGGCAAAACGTTCAGAATGGACTCAGGCAAAAACAATAGTAACAGTTCTCACTGTTGCCTACTTTGCGGGGCTTCAGAGATCTACCATTTTTATTTCGATCAACGTCTAACGAGAGAGTTTTATCAATGCCAAGCATGCGAGTTAGTTTTTGTTCCAAGTGAATTTCACTTATGTCCGAAAGAAGAAAAAGAAATATACGATCACCACGACAATAACCCTAACGACCCAAACTATCGCAGTTTTTTAAACAAATTAGGTAGCGTTATGATCGAAAATCTACCTACCGCATCTCAAGGACTAGATTTCGGTAGCGGACCGGGCCCTACCCTGTCATTAATCTTTAAGGAAGCAGGTCACGAATGCGAAATCTATGACAAGTTTTATGCTGACGATAAAGAAAAACTAAACACAGAATACGACTTCATCAGCTCGACCGAAGTGGTTGAGCATTTAGACGCACCGAGCCAAACGTTTGAACTTCTGTTTTCATTATTAAGGGCGAACGGAATACTAGGCCTGATGACAAAGTTGCATACCCAAAACATCGATTTTGGGGGTTGGCATTATAAAAACGATCCAACACATATTTGTTTCTACAACCCCGCGACAATGCAATATCTGGCGAACCGCTTTAATAAGCAGCTCACCATCATTGGAAGTGATGTTATTTTGTTTACTTAAGAGGCTTTCGCTTCAGGGCCAGTTTGATGACATACCGGACCAGCTCGAGATTCTACTTCAGCTTTAAGTTTTTTCATTAAACCGAACATAAAAGCGAATTCGCACACGACAAATAGCGGCCCGATTAGAAGACCTGTCATATCGTCGACAAATGCAGGTTTTTTCCCTTCATAAAAGTGGCCTACAAACTGAAAAACCCAACCAACAACGAATAAACCGATACTCCATGCCAGCCACTCGATAGTTGATAGAGATGCAACATACTGCGCGCCATAGACAGTCATACTAAACACCAAGCCCATTAAAATGCCGAGTTTGATATCTAATGCGAGGTAATACAGACAGGCTGCACCAACAACAAAATAAACTGGAGCCAAAACAAGGCCAAACAATGCAAACTCAGGACGAGCAAGTAAAACAGCAATCGCAAAAACAATGAGGGGAATACCAACAAAGTGCGTCAGAATATTTCGTGGGTCGCGATGATAATTCGCGTACATAACAAGTTGTTGAGTTAAAGTTTTCATTATTATCCTCCTAAGCCATGTCGAAGACTGATACTATATAGCCGACAGAAAAAAGAAACTGTCAGCTAGACGACAAAGTTATTGATTCAAAATCTGGCTCAATCGCATTGCGTCAATAATCGTAAGATGCCCATAGTCGAGCTTAAGAACGCCATCTGACTCTAGATCTTTTAAAATTTGATTTGCGGTTTGACGCGAGATTGACAGCATCGCCGCAAAACTCGCTTGATCAACATTTAAGGTAACGGTGCCTAACCCATCATATGTAATATTGTTAGGGAGATATTCCCCGCTGATCGCGTTGTTCACCATCAAAACTAAACGTTTAACGACGCGCTGCTTTGCCGGCAACAAAGCTAAATCCTCCATTAAGTGGAAGGTCGCCCTGAGCTTTCCCGACATCAAGACCCCGAAATCTCTCCAATAATTAGGTTTTCTTGCCAAAAGGCTATTAAGTTTGTCATGTCTCAAACATAACAATTGAGTCTTGCTTGAGGCTACGGCATTGTGTGTTCGAACATCCCCATCGAATAGCGCAAGCTCCCCAAACCAGTCCACCGGCTCAATGAACGTAAGTAAAGCTTCTTTCCCTTCACGGTTTACACCAAAAATCTTGACGCTACCGCTTAATACCGCATAGACACCGCCATTAAGTGCGTTGCGCTGAAAGATTGACTCGCTCGTTTCAAAATAAGAAACACTCGAAATACCTAGCATATCCGACTTAAACTCAGCCGAACGCCCTCGGAACCAAGCATTCCGTTCAAGTAGCGGTAATAGGTGTTGAAAATTCGACCCATCCATAAAATTGGCTATCTCAAAGATTGCATCAGGGAATTACGGGTCAATCGCCTTAGTACTATAAAACCAAGAAACCCTAGCAGTACTGAGCTAAAGCCGACACCCAATATGAGAGCCGACAAGTTTAATACTGGATTCGCACCGAATAAAGCAATCGAAACCGCATTTAAGGCCGCTTCGGCACAGAGAAATCCTGCCAGGCTTGCAACAAAACCTAGAATGAAGAACTCAAGAAAATACGCTTTCTGAAGGACTGTACTGCGCACCCCAAGCACTCTATAAATTAATGATTGATGCTCCCTCTCTGAAATCTTAGAAAGTGTAATTGCCGCAATCACAAGTACCGAAGCTGCCAAAATTAGATACAAAACAAAACTCAGCACTGTAGAAACTTGATTCACGATTGACTGGATCTTTCCGATCAACAGATCAAGCTCCAAAACACTTACCGTTGGGTAAGAGCGAGACAGCTCGTTAATCACGGTTTTTTGGTCTTCAGGCAAATAAAAGCTAGCAATATAAGTGTTTGGAAAGTCATTCAACGCCCCGTCTTTAAACAGGACGTAAAAATTCGGCTTCATACTTTCCCAATCAACTTTGCGAATACTAGAAACGGTTGCGACCACTTCTAAACCTGCGACATTAAAGGTCAAACTATCGCCGAGTGATACACCAATGTTGTCAGTCAATTCTTGCTCGACGGAAACTGATAATCCCTCACTATCACTGACCCATGCCCCATCAACTATTTCATTGCCTTCAGGCATGTCTTCAACCCAGCTTAGATTCAACTCACGATTAAGCGCAGCAACGTCTTTTGTGACGGCAACTTTCACATCTTCGCCATTGATATGAGACATTCGCCCTCGCACCATTGGATACATATGCGAAACATTGATGCCATTGCTCGCCAAAAGCTCTTTCACACCCTTAACTTGAGGCTCAGTAATGTTGATCAAGAAATGATTTGGAGCGTTCTCTGGTATTTGCTGCTGCCATTGTGCAATGAGTGATTCACGAACAATAAAAATCGAAGCAAACAAACAAAAGGCAAATGCATACACTAAACATTGGGCAAAAGTATTACCGCGCTGAGATACCAGCGCCTGCACAGCAAGCGAAGCTCCCGACTCACTCTTCTTCAAATATCTTGAAGAAACGTACTCTAGTGAGCGTGCCAAAATGAAAACGATGACTCCAACAACGACCATCAATAAACACGACCCCAATACAAACAATACCAATAAAAGTATGGACTGGGTGTATATCGCTAACGTAAACAAAAGGACAGCAATCAATAAGACGTAGTAGAAACGACTAACCGGCCTAAGAAATCCTTCTTCAGGACGCAAAACAGCCATCGGTTTTACGCCAGACAGTGCAAATACTTGCGGAATAGCGCTCCCAAAGAGTGTCAATACGGTGACTAAAACCGCTACCAATACGGCAGACATCGACAAATCAAATTCAACACGTAGTTCAACGTCAGGCAATAGCGGCGCAATGACAGACGATAAACTACCACTAACTAGCTGGCCTAAAACAAGTCCAAGACAAACAACAACAAGTCCAATAAATCCAAGTTTTAGGACGTACACTAATACGACCTCACGCCCGGTAAGACCAAGTGTTTTAAGAATCGCCACACTTCGAATTTGCTGAGAAGAATACTGCCTCGCAGCAAGTGATATGGCCAACGAAGACAACAATGCAGCCAAACACGAAGACAGCAATAAAAACGCCTCTGCTTTTTGAAGCGCCTCGGCAATCGCAGGGCGCGAATCAGCAACACCTTCGTAACGCTGACTATTATCGAGCTGCTCAACAATCCAATCATCGAAAACTCGCAACTGCTCGATATCACCCGCAAAATAGTAGCGATACTTTACCCTACTACCGGGCTGAACAACCTGTGTCGCCGCCAAATCATCGAGACGCATTAATAGCCTAGGCTGTATATCCCCCAGGTTAAAACCGATATCAGGCTCTTGAATCAGAGCAGGCCCAACTAGTAGATCAGCATCCCCCACACCGATGCTATCGCCCAGTTTTACGTTAAGCAGATTATTAAGGCGCGACTGCATTGCTATATTACCTGAGGCGACTTTGCTACCTTGAGGCTGACCAGATAACTGAAGTGAACCTAGCAATGGGTATGCATTGTCAACAGCCTTGACGGATACAAGCTGGCTAGCCGAATCGCTAAAAACCATCGACCGAAACTCTACTGCTAAGCCATGTCGTAAACCTATCTGATTCGCGTATTCAAGAACCACAGGATCTAACTCTCGGGGCGAGACGACTTGCCTATCCGCCGCCAGCAATTCACTTGAAGAACTATTAAGCGCTTCTTTCAAGAAGCTCGTTAATGACAAAATGCTTACGATCGCGAACACCGACAACAAACTCGCAAGGAACATCAACCTAAGGGCAGGAAGCTTCCTCTGTTCAACAAAACTATTAAGCGCATATTGAATCAGACGAAAAGACACCTCAGACCTCCTCGTTATGCGTTACTAATGCGCCCTGATCGATCGTGAGTTTTTGAGTGCATCGGTTTGCCAGCTCGTCATCGTGAGTAACTAAAATAAGCGTCACTCCTTGCTCCTCATTGAGCTCAAAAAGCAGATTGGCAACAGAATGGCCTGTATTGGAATCAAGATTGCCAGTTGGTTCATCGGCAAATAAAATCGAAGGTTCACAAGCGAAAGCGCGTGCAATCGCTACGCGCTGCTGCTCACCACCAGACAATTGCTTAGGAAGGTGATTGGCTCGTTCCGCTAAACCAACCCGCTCAAGAAATGATTGTGCTTTTGACTCTGCGTTTTGTTCGCCCGCTAAGTTAAGAGGCAGGGTTACATTTTGAAGCGCCGTAAGATGATCTAGTAGATGGAAAGATTGAAAAACGAAACCAACGCGCTCTTTTCTTAGTTTTGCGCATTCGTCTTCAGATAGAGATGAAATATTTATTTCATCAATTTTCACGCTACCACTACTCGCGTTATCTAAACCTGCGAGAATGCCTAAAAGCGTTGTTTTACCAGAACCAGAACGACCAACTAGCGCACAACTGCCCCCTGCAGGTACACTGAAAGATATATCACTAAGAACCTGCAGTGAACCTGTTTCTAGTTCTACTCGTTTACTGACTGAATCTACCAATAACGAAGACGCGTTTACTGTGTTAGTCAACACTGTTTACAAACCTCAAAAATAAGATGCACTAATGACTCAAACGAAATTCAAGCGACTGTTTTTGTTACTAATAAGCTTAACGCTTTATACGCAGTCAACGATAGCTTCGACCACATTAAAAAGCCGTATACTCATACTCGGAGACAGCCTCAGTGCAGCGTATGGAATACCTTACGAACAAGGTTGGGTAGCACTGGCGCAAAAAGAAATCGACGACAAAGCAATCATCACAAACGCCAGCATCAGCGGTGAAACGACTGTAGGGGGACTTCAAAGCCTACCAGGACATCTAGAGCGCGTTCAGCCAGACGTCGTTGTAATAGAGCTTGGAGCAAATGATGGTTTAAGAGGGTTTCCATTGCCTGGCATTAAAAACAACTTGCAAGCCCTAGTTGACCTATCAAAGCAAGCAAACGCAAAAGTGGTTCTTCTGGGCATACATATCCCACCGAATTATGGAAAGCGTTATACCGAAGGGTTTTATCAAAACTTCTTAAATATAGCCGAGCAAAATGAGTTAGAGTTTGTTCCATTTATGCTTGACGGTGTCGCATTGAAATCTGAGCTAATGCAATCAGACCGGCTTCATCCAAATGCTGATGGACAACCAATTATTTTGAATAATGTATTGCCTGCTATCACGAGAGCTTTAGATGAGCTGCACGCAGATTAAATGTATTCTCTTAAGAATCTTAAACCCTCTGTCTCAGAGTAATAAGTAGATCCCTTTGCGCCAAAACCAACGTGGCCACCTTTTTTTAAAGGTCGAAAGAAGAAGCTACTATTTTGCTTAGCCTCTTCAAAAGGAAAGCACCTCTCACTAAGAAATGGATCATCCAAAGAACTGACTAGAAGCGTTGGAATATTTATATTGGGGATATGGGGAAGACAACTGCTTTGTACCCAGTAATCTAGTGCGCTAGTAAAACCATTCATCGGCGCTGTATATCGTCCATCGAAATCAGCAAATGTCTTGATTTTTTTGAATCCATCAAGCGAGACCTGACCCGGAAACATCTCAGCCTTTAGTTTCAACTTCTCGTACAGAGAGGCCAGAAAGTTTTTCATATAGATTCGATTGATCGGTTTTGCCAATACCTCTGAGCTCGAGACCAGATCACAGGGAACAGAAAAAGTAACAGCCGCGGAAATCTTGTTGTTTACTTGATTGCGATCCCGTCCTAAATACAAAAGCGTTTTGTTCCCACCAATGCTGAACCCGCATAGCGCAATATTCTGATAGCCCATACTATCAACGTGATCGATGAGCAGTGATAAATCATCTATCGATCCGCTATGGTAACTTTGCAGTTTGTTATTGGCCCTGCCGCCACAACCTCGATAGTTCCAGGCAACTACGTCCCACCCTTCATCAATCGCACGAGACACCATGCCCAACACGTATGGTCTGCGACTATGACCCTCGAGTCCATGACTTACAATCAGCACTCGATTGCTACCTTGCGAATATCTATCAAACCAAAACTTATCACCATCTGGCGTACTAATGGATGATTCGACTCTTTTAAACCGGATGTTTTGCACCCTTCTAAAAGAACAAGCGATCGTATGAACGTGAGCATTTAAATAGAGGGAAGTAGGCCTATAATCATCTTCTAAAAGAGGCATAAAAGATTCACATCTGATTGATTTATATACAATTTAAGATTATTTATGATAACTCGTACAAATATTTCTAGAAAGTGGATATTTTTTGTTGACGACCTCAGAATCCGCCAGTATTATTCGCGCCGTTGTTTAGTTCCCCGATAGCTCAGTTGGTAGAGCAACGGACTGTTAATCCGTGGGTCGCTGGTTCAAGCCCAGCTCGGGGAGCCAACAAGATTTCTAAAAGGTGTTTTACGAAAGTGAAACGCCTTTTTTTATACCCGAAAAATATGTATACAACGAATCCGTGGTAAACCCTGTCGGCTTTACCTAGCTCAAGGCCAGCTCGGGGAGCCAACAAGATCTCTAAAAGGTGTTTTACGAAAGTGAAACGCCTTTTTTTATACCCGAAAGAGTTGTATACAGCGAATCCGTGGTAAACCCTGTCGGCTTTACCTAGCTCAAGCCCAGCTCGGCGAGCCAACACAATTTCTAAAAGGTGTTTTACGAACGTAAGACGCCTTTTTAATGCCCGAAAGAAATGTATACAACAAATCCGTGGTAAACCCTCGCGGCTTTACCTAGCTCAAGCCCAGCTCGGGGAGCCACCAACAAAATTTCTGGAAGTTATGCACATAGCGAACCCTAAGCCAGCTATTGTAGGCCTACCTGTTCATGACAACGATCAATAAAGATAACGTCTAGCGCTCTAGTTCAAGAAGCGAAATCATTTACCAACACTTTAAAGCGCGGCGACTTTCTTTTGCAGGAATTGATAACGCTTGTATTGTGAATGCTGTTCAGGGATATGGGCGACGTTTTCGAGGCACTGCGTACAGCGACTAACCAACTGACCAAGCGCTCCTTGAGTTTCGATCATCTTGAGTGTTACTTGGACAATATTAAGATTTAGCGCAGGATGCTTAGGCGTGCATTCCAAAGCATCATTGAATGATTCAATCGCAGCTTCCAAATCACCTGATTCAAAAGATTTAATCCCCGTTTTATTGAGTTTTCTTGCTCGCACTTTAGCTTGAAGACCAACAGGCTCATCTATCAACTCGTTAATAGACTTGATCATAGAAGCATTGTCTTGCTCCGCAGCGGCTAAACTAGACAACAACCCTTCTGCCTCTTCAGTCTCACCCATGCTGTAGAGTGTTCTTGCGTACTCTAGCTGAGTCGCTGAATCAAGCTCTTGGTCAGAGATTAGTTTTTTTGCTTTTGCAAAAATCTCATCAGACTTTCGGTGATCCCCTTGACCTTGATAAGTCCGTGCCTCTATCAACGCAGCATTCATTCGAACGGTCGGATCATCCTTAAATTTCTTAGCGACTCGCCCCATCACCTGAACAGCTTCCTTTGCGCGTTTCTTACCGAGCTCACTTGTGTCGCCGTCTGCCATATCAGACAAGCAACGACCAAGATTCAAGTAGTTCTCTGGCTTATCATGAACTGAGTGAAAGCCAAGTTTCATTGAGGCTTTATAAGCACCTGCGGCCCCTTCAATATCACGATTATCAGTGCAAACTTCGGCTAGTTTTTGTTGACGATTGTACGCGTGCGGCGATATTCCCACGGCGTCTTCTAAAGTACGCTGTGCATCGCGCGGTTGATTCATGGACAAATACGCATCCGCTAATTCATCATATGCTTCGATGACATTCGGATTGACATCTAAAACTTGCGTAAAGTCATCGACCGCTCCTTCTACCTCGCCGACAGCTGCTTTAACTCGCCCCAATCCAAGCCGCGCCCAGCCGATGTCACGCTTCGTCAAAACGTCATTGTAGATCTTGCGCGCCTTTTCCATCTCACCTTCGTGATAATACAAGTTTGCGAGCGTTCGAAGACACCACAAAATATAACGAGTTTCACGCTTTATCTCTTGTCCCAATAAAGCAATGGCTTTCTTAGAGTCGCCCTCATCAATCGCTGCATTGATCGGCTTGAGCACTTCGCTCTGCTCAATAAGACGATCCATTCTCTCCTGAAGAACAGACTTGGTAAGCGGCTTTGTAATATACCCATCCGGAAGATATTCCAAAGCGCCCATGACCATGTCTTTTGAAGTCTCTGCCGTCACCATCACAAAAATGCCAGTATGTTTAAGCAGCTTGTTATATCTCAGCTCTTCCAGAACCTGCTGACCATTCTTGCCATCACCTAAATTGTAATCACAAATTATGATGTCAAATTCTTCTTTCTCGCATCGAGAGATCGCATCCTCGCCGTTTATAGCAACATCAATTTGTTCAACGCCAAAGGCTCTAACCATTTGTTTAATTGAAAGCCTAAAGTTTTCAAAATCATCAATGATTAAAAATCTGAGGTTACGATAATATTTTGCAAGTTGTACTTGTCGAGACACGGTCATAATGGGAAATTTCAGTTTCTTTTTTAATCAGTTTAGACGGATTTTTATAAATTTAAACTTTATAATCATGACCTTAGCAGCTTATGCACGGAGTTCAGAAAATTTGAATAATTACCCCATTTTTATTGCCTTCGATACCATAGATACATATGAGCGACAAATCCCGATCTCAGCTTCTTGGTCACTACCTGACGGACAAATTAAAACGACCCTTATTACTCCCGATGAAGATTGGGAAGAGTATATTTTGGATAATCCAAGCATCGACATAGATTTGTTAATAGATCAGGGAGCGACCCCAGCAGAAACGCTAAAAGAGCTGGCGCACGACAGTGAAGAAGGAAGTATTTTTTGCGCCGATTACTACACCGATAACGCAGCTTACACTGAGCTATACGAAGCCATAAATAGCGATCCGTCAATGGAATTGTCGGAATGGCAGTCTACGCTGGACACGGGAGCCTCAGGTCAGGTTGAACAAATGAGGCAATGGATCATTGAGCAACACAGCTTAAATATTGAACTGTCGGAAGATCGTGTCAAAGCGATGCTGTTTAGCTATCACGAACTGCAATATAAATAACGCATTTGTGACCCATGCAAATAGGCCACGGTTGCCATTACTGTAATATCAAGCAGTTAAACTAATAAAGAAAGTAGCATCCATGCCAACTACCAATACTTTACGTATTATTGCGCTGCTAACTGCGCTTTTTACATCTGTTACTACCTTTGCAAGAGGTCCAGCAGCACCAACCGACCCAGTTTTAGATCGCGAAGGCCGCGACTACCTTGCTATCGGTACACATTTTAATCAATTCAAGTCTATTTTATTGGTACTTGAACCGGTTCCAGGCAGTGATGATTCTGCTAGCTCTATATTTGAGTTCCCACTTACAGCACAAACATACGGTGCATCTCTTACCTATGGAACCCACATCACTGACAACTTCTTTACTGAATTACGATACGGCCAAGGCGTCATCTCCGACACTTTAAGTGCCGGCGCCTTAGAAGTGAATATAAACGAATGGTTTAACTGGTACATTGGCGGAGCATATGCGGTTACTGACTACGCGACAGCATATGCTAAATACGGCCTGACTTTTTATAACGCGGATATCACACGTTACGAGACAGAACGGTTTCAATTAGGAGAAGTCCCTCCATTCGGAAGCACTGACACCTATCTGCCAAGTACCACGCAGATGGAGGAAGAACTGTTTGGTGACAATTTCAGCTCTTCATGGCTCGTAGGAATTGATTTTGGCATCTATAAAGACATTTATTGGTCATTCGAGTACGGTCGACTACTCAATGACAATACGTCAGGAATCAAAGTCTATCAGTTCAATTCGTTGCTGAAATACGAATTCTAAGCTCATAACCTCACGTACGGCTCGACTCGTGCGTAATCAGCCAACACTTGTGGATTTTCTGGTTACGCTCGAAATCTTTATCTAATGACTTTCTAGTAAAATCTACAACCTCAAAACCATTCTCAATCGAAACATCAAGCTTAAACTTACGAAGATTAGTCGAGAACACTAATTTTCCGTCTTCGCTCAACAGACTCATTGCAGATTCAATCAAAAACTTATGGTCCGCCTGAACATCGAAGACACCTTCCATTCGCTTAGAATTTGAAAAGCTTGGCGGGTCAATAAAGATCAGATCGTATTGATTTTCGTTTCCACTCTCATTTTCTGAAACGGCATTCTCCAACCATTCCATGCAGTTGGCGCGTTCAAACTTGTAATTTCCCCCTTTCAATTTATTAAGCGCAAAGTTTTTCTCAGCCCACCTTAAATACGTCTGGGACATATCTACGCTGAGTACACTACATGCACCACCGAGCGCAGCATGCAAACTCACTACACTTGTATAAGAAAATAAATTTAGAACCTTCTTGCCCTTTGATTCTGACTTTATCCATCGGCGTATTGCGCGATGATCAAGGAACAAACCGGTGTCCAAATAGCGCCCGATATTCACTTTGATACGCGCACCATTCTCACAAACTACAAAACCCTCTCCTTCGACATGCTCCTTCTCGTACTGCGACACGCCTTTTTTCACGCTTCGCTGCTTAACAAATATTTGATTTACTGATACTTCGCAGGTATCCGCAATGGTTTTAAGCCCCTCACTCAGACGCTCTAAGGATACTCGTTCATTGACAGATTTTGGAGGCGCGTATTCTTGAATGTATAGATAGACTTCACCTTGCTCACTTTCATAACGGTCGATTGCAAAGGCAAATTCTGGCATGTCTGCATCATAGAGGCGGTAACAGGAAATATCGTTTTTTGCAGCCCACTTAGAAAACTGTTTTTGATTTTTCTTTAAGCGATTGGCGAGCATTGCAGCACGCTCTTGATTTGCTACACGCCACAAAGAAGGGTTCTGAAGATATTCTTGTGAACTCAGCCAAGGCGTCTTAAAACGGTTGTCCGCATTAAGGTCAAACAATAGTAGAGCAACATCTAAGGCTCCATTAACAAACTTGTAGCGCTTAAAATAACGCCAACCCAAGGCTTTTTCTAATTTCTCGTTGCTTGTAAAAACACCTGCTCTCCAGCCATGAAAATATTCGTCGAATTTATCACCAAGATCGCGATATAAAGCCATTAGAGTTTCGACTTCTCCGAGCCTTTCCCCATAAGGAGGGTTTGTCAGCAACAAACCTTTCTCAACATTGGGAGGCAACTCTAAATCTGAAACAGACTTCTTCTCAACATGAATAAACTCATGCAAGCCAGCCCTTTTAATGTTTTCCCATGCAACCGAAATCACACGAGCATCTGCATCATATCCAATAATTTTATTATTAAACGCTTCTCTACCAGTTGTTGCGCGCTCATTGGCTGACGCGACCAACGCCCCCCATTTACGTGAATCATGCTTGACCCAATAATCAAAGCCCCACTCTTCACGAGATAATCCAGGGGCACAATCCATCGCCATCAAAGCAGCCTCGATACAGAATGTTCCCGAACCGCACATAGGATCCAAAAACGAAGCATTATCTGAGCAGACATCTCCCCAACCTGCTTGCATCAGTAATGCGGCCGCAACATTCTCGCGTAATGGCGCAGCGCCCTTGTCTATTCGATATCCACGCTTGTGGAGACTTTCCCCCGACAAATCCAAGCTGATGCTGAGCACACCTTTACTTAACTTAGCAGCCACCCTAATTTGAGGATTATCTTTATCGACATTTGGCCGCTCTCCAACAACATCACGAAAGTAATCAACAATAGCGTCCTTGACCTTAAGAGCGCCAAAGGCGGAATTTGTTATGTGCTTATTAGTGCCTGAGAAGTTAACAGAAAATGTATTGTCGACCCCAAAATGAGATTGCCACGGAATACGCGCAGCGTGACTATATACATCTTCTGCTTTATCGATTTTTCCGCTTGCCAGCTCAACAAACACCCTGTTCGCTATGCGAGACCAAAGCAATATTGTGTAGACCTGATCTAGCTCCGCGCTTAGCTCGACACCTGCAGAAACCGGCTTGCACGACATCAAACCTAAGGTGTTTAGCTCCTTTTCCAGAAGATACTGCATACCCCTAGGGCAAGAAACAAAGACATTCATAATACAATCCCAACACAAACAAACGTTTAAGGGTAAACCCGCAACATTTTGAAAACTTTCAAGGCAAGCTCATACAAAGGTAAAAACTGACTTATACCAACTAATAATATTTAGTTACTTTAATAGCTAAAAACATTTCTATACTTTTGAACAGATGCTTTGGTACTGTATTTAAAGCATTAAAAAGCCGTTCTTGCTAAGCGCGCTTAAAAGCGCAACGCTCAAACTTTTCTTCATGTAACTGAAGAAGTATTAAGGAGTTCTGACACAATCTAAGCTGCGACAATTTAAGCAGCGATAAAGCGAATTACAAAACACCTTGTAAGTGTATTTGAGACTTAATGTTAACGTCTCGATACGCTTATTCAGCAGATTCAAAAAGAGGTCCACTCAATGAAAAGACAGAAAAGAAACCCAATGCAACGTGCATATAATAGAGGTTATCAAGCTGGCATTTCTGGAAAATCAAAATCTCTATGTTCTGGGTATTCCGAAGACGCGCAACAAGACTGGCTTAATGGATGGCGAAACGGCCGCGAAGACAACTGGGACGGATTAACTGGCGTCTCAGGCATCCACAGACTCCCTAACGTTTAAAAATTCCGAGCTTTTAACAAGCAAGGGACTTAGTGCCCTTATAATAGCCCGCTACAGCGGGCTTTCTTTTACTTCCCAAAACGAATTGCTTCCACGGAATCCTTAACCAATTTAGGACCTTTATATATCAAACCACTGTAGATCTGCACAAGCTTCGCACCCGCTTTTATTTTTTCCAGAGCATACTCGCCTTCAGATATTCCACCCACCCCAATAATCGGCAGATCGTCGCCTAACTCCGCATAAAAAGCTTGTACTACTTCTGTTGAACGTATCCTTAATGGCGCACCACTAAGACCACCTGCTTCATTTACAAATTGACTATTAGGAACAGAAGAGCGATCGACGGTAGTGTTCCCTGCAATCACAGCATCCATTTCATTTTCACGGAGACTAGCAGCTACTAACTTAATTTCTTCGTCTGTCATATCCGGCGCCACCTTAACCGCTATGGGAACATAGCGATTTGAGGCGTTAGACAGAACAAGCTGTTCTTCTTTCAAAGATGACAACAGTTCTTTCAGTGAGTCACCAAACTGCAAAGTTCTCAATCCTGGCGTGTTCGGAGAAGAAACATTGACGGCAATATAATCCGCTGCGGTATAAGCCTTTCTCAAACCAATCAAGTAATCTTGATTGGCATCTTCAACACTTGTGTCAAAGTTCTTACCAATGTTGATCCCGATTGGACCTTTATAGTGTCGTTTCGAAACTGCGTTAAGTAAGTTCTCTACTCCTTTATTATTGAACCCCATACGGTTAATAATCGCCTGCTCATCGACCAAACGGAACATTCGCGGTTTAGGGTTTCCATCTTGAGCGCGGGGGGTAACCGTTCCAACTTCAACAAATCCAAAACCCATTGCGCCAAGCGCATCTATATGCTCACCATTTTTATCTAGACCTGCAGCTAAACCGACTCGATTTGGGAATCGAATTCCCATTACTTCGACCGGATCATCTGCAACACTAGGCATAAAAGGTTTAAAAACGCCCAAGCGATTTAGGGCACTCATCCAGTCTAGTGACAGATCATGGGCAGTTTCAGGAGGTAAACAGAATAAAGCTTTGGTAAGTAATGTATAGGACATAGGCGCTCCAGAAATAATCGCCCGAAAGTATAGCGCCTGATAAAAAAATGGCGAGAAATATCCACGTCCAAGATTAAATTTTTGACTAATTCACGCTTGACAACTCGCTCGTTTACAAAATTGAAACATTACCCACATTTGCTGTGGATAACTCTGTGCAAAAACAGCGGAATCGTCACCAAACCCCCTGTAATAATGCGAACCATATCAAATTGATCATTTTTTAACCAATTATTTTAATTGTTTAAAAACAACAACTTACGTACGATTATTTTTTAAACATAGCTTTTAACGTTAAAAGATCAAAAGCTAAACACGAAAATCATGAATGTGCATAAAATAGTCAAAAAATTGTCCGCTTTGC
>NZ_LWFI01000943.1:0-2661 GCF_001635735.1 Oleiphilus sp. HI0067 | reverse complement strand
TGGTGTGACGTTGATTTCTCCTCCGCCTCATCATGATATTTATTCTATCGAGGATCTGGCTCAATTGATCTTCGACTTGAAGCAGGTTAATCCCGATGCGCTTGTCTCTGTGAAACTTGTTTCTGAGCCAGGTGTCGGGACGATTGCTGCTGGTGTTGCAAAAGCTTACGCTGACTTAATCACTATTTCGGGTTACGACGGTGGTACTGCTGCTAGTCCATTGACCTCTATTCGTTATGCAGGCTCTCCTTGGGAGCTAGGCTTGAGCGAAGCACATCAAACGCTTCGCGGTAACGACTTACGTGGTAGCGTTCGTTTACAAACAGATGGTGGTCTTAAAACGGGACTTGATGTTGTAAAAGCTGCGATGTTGGGTGCTGAGAGCTACGGTTTCGGTACAACGCCGATGGTGGCTCTAGGTTGTAAATACCTCCGTATTTGTCACTTGAATAACTGTGCAACAGGTGTTGCTACGCAGAACGAAAAACTGCGAGAAGAGCACTTTAAAGGCACTGTCGAAATGGCGATGAATTTCTTCCGCTTTGTGGCTGAAGAAACGCGTGAATGGATGGCTAAGTTAGGTGTTCGTAGTCTTGAAGAGCTCGTAGGCCGCACAGATCTTCTCGAAGCATTAGAAGGCTCGACTGACAAGCAGAAGCAACTCGATCTTAGCGCTATTTTATCGGATGGTGGGGTAGCAGAAGATAAGCCGCACACCTGCGAAGTCGTGCGTAATGAGCCTTTCGATCAAGGCTTGTTAGCGGAGCGTATGGTTGAGGAATTGCTTCCAAGTATTGAAGGTAAAAAGGGCGGTGAATTTAGTTTCAACGTGACTAACTGTGACCGTTCAGTTGGTGCTCGTCTGTCTGGCGAAATCGCTAAACGTCACGGTAACCAAGGTATGAGCGAACAAGCAATTACGCTCAAGCTTAATGGTACTGCAGGCCAGAGTTTTGGTGTGTGGAATGCTGGCGGCCTGAACATGGATCTAGAAGGTGATGCAAACGATTATGTCGGTAAAGGCATGACCGGCGGTCGTCTTGTGATTCGTCCGCCAGTAGGAAGTGTATTTAAGACTCAAGAAACGTCTATTGTCGGTAACACCTGTTTATACGGTGCAACCGGTGGTGAGATGTTTGCTGCAGGTACTGCTGGTGAGCGATTTGGTGTACGTAACTCCGGTGCTGTAGCAGTAGTCGAAGGTGCTGGTGACCACTGCTGTGAATATATGACTGGCGGTCAAATTACCGTGTTGGGTAATACTGGCTACAACTTTGGTGCTGGTATGACGGGCGGTTTTGCGTACGTTCTAGATCAGGACAATAGTTTCGTTGATAAGTACAACCGCGAGTTGGTTGAGATCCAGCGAGTTTCATCTGAAACAATGGAGCCTTATCGCAATCACTTGCGTGGCGTCATTCAGGAACATGTTGCTGCAACAAACAGCGCATGGGGTCAGGAAATTTTAGATAACTTCGATGATTTTATTACGCGTTTCTGGTTAGTAAAACCAAAAGCAGCAAGCTTGCAAACGCTTCTAAATAACGTCAGAACACGCCCTGAGTAAGGGCGTATCGTCGAAGATTATGCTTAAAGAGGTAAGAAATGGCTAAGCGTTTAGATAATAACTTCCAATTTATTGAAGTTGGCCGTTGTGACCCCAAGAAGGTTCCAATGGTTGATCGAACGGAAGGTTTTGGCGAAATTTACGAGACATTCCAGTCAGAAGAAGCTGCTGAGCAATCACATCGTTGTTTGTCATGTGGTAACCCATACTGTGAATGGAAATGTCCGGTACACAACTTTATTCCAAACTGGTTGAAGTTGGTGTCAGAAGGCAACATTTTAGAAGCGGCTGAATTGAGTCATCAAACGAACTCACTTCCTGAAGTATGTGGTCGCGTATGTCCTCAAGATCGTCTTTGTGAAGGTGCTTGTACTCTGAATGATGGCTTTGGTGCCGTCACGATTGGTTCCGCGGAAAAATACATCACAGACACTGCATTTGCGATGGGATGGCGTCCTGACATGTCTAAAGTTGTCTGGACTGACAAAAAGGTCGCGATTATTGGTGCCGGTCCAGCGGGTTTGGGCTGTGCTGATATTCTAGTGCGTAATGGTGTTAAGCCTGTTGTGTTTGATCGTAACCCAGAAATTGGCGGCTTGCTGACGTTTGGTATTCCTGAGTTCAAACTAGAAAAGAACGTGATGTCTTTGCGTCGCGAAGTGTTCACTGAGATGGGCGTAGAGTTCCGTTTGAACGTAAGTGTTGGCGAAGACGTGACTATCGATGAGCTGTTAGCTGAATACGATGCGGTATTTATGGGAATGGGCACCTATTCATATATGAAAGGTGGTTTCCCTGGTGAAGATTTGCCAGGTGTTCATGATGCCCTTCCGTTTTTGATCTCGAACGTAAATCGTCGCCTTGGTTTTGAGAAAGCGCCAGAAGATTTCATTGATATGAAAGGCAAGCGTGTTGTCGTCTTAGGTGGTGGTGATACCGCAATGGATTGTAACCGTACCTCTATTCGTCAACAAGCTGAGAACGTAACGTGTGCGTATCGTCGTGACGAAGAAAATATGCCTGGCTCTCGTAAAGAAGTTCAAAATGCGAAAGAAGAGGGTGTGCAGTTCTTATTTAATCGTCAGCCAGTCGCT
>NZ_LWFI01000942.1:0-2001 GCF_001635735.1 Oleiphilus sp. HI0067 | reverse complement strand
TGTTTTTAAATCAACCAAAGATGAATCTGGACAATACATTGTGTCTGGTCGAAAAGTGACGGGGTTTTCTGATAGCGAAGAGGCAGCAGTAGAGCTAAGTGAGGTCGTACCATTTTCTGTAGAAGAAATGCTCAAAGCAAATGGCGGTATATACTCGGCGAAAGAAAACTGGCAAGAACACATTGAAGTGGATGGTTTGCTAGTGACAGGCCAAAACCCGGGATCTTCGCACGCAACTGCAGACGCGCTTTTAAACTTGTTGAAGTAGCCTGTACAGCACGCTATCCAGTAAACCGATAGCGTGCTTATCTATTTTTAAGCTCACAGCGATCGTTCTGGTATCGCATTGAAAACTTCTTTATCTATCGAACGCAAACGCAAATCACGTTGAGGAAATGGTATTTCAATCTCGTACTCACTGAGTTTGGTTTCGATCTCCCACAAATACATACCAATTGGGTGCTTATCGATAGGCAATTCATTTCCATTTACCCAAACAATTAACTCAAAATCTAATGAACTGTCGCCAAAATTGATCAACCACACATCTGGCTTGTGTGCCCCGTGATTAATGGTGCATGACAGCTCGAGCGAAGCTTCAATAGCAGCGCGTTTAACAATTTCCTTATCAGAACCATACGCGACACCAAAAGGGATATGCAGACGGCGCACGTCATCACTCAAGGTATAGTTGATCACTCTCCCTGAAATAAATTCCGAATTAGGGACAAGTAAATCAATGTTATCCCACGTCGTGATTTGAGTACTTCGAACATTTATTGCTTTGACTCTGCCTCGCGTACCCGAGTCGAGTTCAATTAAATCTCCAACCTTTATTGGCCTCTCGAACAGTAGAATCAAACCAGAAATAAAGTTGTTAAAGATAGACTGCAAGCCAAAGCCAACACCGACACTCAAAGCACCTGCGACAATCGCTAACTTCGTAAAATCAATGCCCAGTAAGGCAAAACACAAAAATACGGCAATGAGTAAAATCAGGTAGTGCAATAATCGGCCAAGCGTAAACATGCCTGACACTGAGAAGCTTTCATGTTTAACGGTAAGGCGGTTTAAGAAGCGACGCAGTAAGGATGAAAAGGTAAAAGCCCCAACCAGAACGACAACTACCCACACCAAATCAATAACGGTAATATCTGCCTCACCAATACTGAACAGCGCAGTATTCGTCGCATCGCTATACCAATCTTTTACATTGCTCGCGGCATGATTCGTCGTTTCACCGGCAGCAGCACTAATATCCGAAACAGTGCTGCCGATTACGCTTGTTGAAAATAGAAGAAGGAACAGTAGTCGAAGCATTCAAAAGCAATCCTTATTTGAAAGATTGCATGAACTATAGACGCTAATTTATGACTTGTTAGAGGATCTTTGACGCATCGCCTCAAACAGGAAAACACCCGTTGCCACAGAGACATTGAGACTACTTACCGAGCCCGCCATCGGAATTTTTGTCAGCTGATCGCAGTGTTCACGCGTGAGACGGCGCAAGCCACTTCCCTCGGCCCCCATAGCAATAGCGGTTGGACCATTAAAATCAGTTTGATAAATATCCGAAGCGCCCTCACCTGCAGCGCCGGTTATCCAGATTCCACGATCTTGCAAGGATCGCATGCTCCTCGCCAAATTAGTCACTCGAATCAAAGGCACATGTTCCGCAGCACCCGAAGCAACGTTTTTCGCTACAGCATTTAAAGGTGCAGATTTATCTTTTGGTGTAATGACAGCATGTGCACCTGCCGCATCAGCAGAGCGCAAGCAAGCGCCAAGATTATGCGGATCTGTCACTGAGTCTAAGATCAATAAAAACGGAGGCTCGTCTAAGCCATCGAGCAACACTTCAAGATCGTTGTCATTAAGTTCTTTACTCGGCTCGACAAGCGCGACAATACCTTGGTGACGACCACGCACAAGATCATCAAGTTCTCTTCGAGGGCAAAGCTTATAAGAAATTCCTGACTTATCAGCAAGAGATAACACGCG
>NZ_LWFI01000941.1:0-1677 GCF_001635735.1 Oleiphilus sp. HI0067 | reverse complement strand
CAACCCAATGCGTTTGGTTCAATACCCCAAGCCATGTGGTGGGCCGTGGCCACACTTACTACAGTGGGTTATGGCGATGTCACTCCAATCACGGTTGCAGGCAAAATCTTCGGAGCACTTATCACCGTGATTGGTATCGGCATGGCAGCCTTACCCGCAGGCATTATCGCAAGCGGCTTGAATGAGCAAATTCATCGCCGCCGTTCCAGCCTCCAAAGAGAGTTTAGAAAAGCACTGGAAGATGGCATAATCTGTCAACAGGAAGAGGAAGACATTGAGGCATTGAGAAAGCAACTAGGACTTTCGCGCAGAACAGCTGATCATATTCGTGAAGCTGTTCATAGCGAAAAGGAAACCAAAATTGGCGCTACATGCCAACATTGCGGCAAACCATTCAAGGCACCTTAGATGTTATTAATCAATAAAGGAGTAGTTCATAGGAAGTCTGAATTCCCCTTTATTGATTATATATATCTTATCGCTGTGAAGGATGTATCCAAGCATATTTCTTAAACGCATCATCTGGCTCAGTGTGTGCCAATGCGTTGGTAAAATTGGAGATCAACTTTGCCGATAAACCAGTTAATACTTCCAATGCCTGGCGCTTTGTATAACCCGCTTCAATAAAGTCTTGTAGCTTTTCATCTCCAATGTGACCACGCTTATCTAGTAGTGCTTTAGCATAGTCGTGCAAAGCTTGAAGCTTAGCGTCAGGTATCTCAGTACCCTCACGTAATGCTTCGATAACTTCCTCAGGCATTTTCGCGGAATGCATCATCCAGGTATGGCCCGGCACGCAGTAGTGGCAGTTATTTTCGAAGTTCGCAGTCATAAAAACTACCTGCTGCTCAATCGGCGACAGGGTTGTGTTTTTCATGAATAGGCTAAATACAGTATTGTAAGCCTCATAAGTAGCAGGTGCTTCTGCCAATATCTTGTGCAAATTAGGTATCATGCCAAAACCTTTCAACGAAGCTTCCATTAACGATTTCGACTCTTCTGGCGCAGTATTGGTTTCATAGTATGTAAACATAAAAATTCCTCTGTTCTATGTAGTTCTGTCTTTAGGATGCTGTAGTTAAAGCTTCGCGGTAGGTTTCGGTTTCTTGAGCACCTTGTAGAACTTCTTCACCGTTAATAATCACTACCGGCACTCCGTGAAAACCTCCAGACAGCCACTTTCTCTCAATCTCGACCAACTCAGTTTGAAAAGTAGGATTATCTAAGACGTCTTCGGCTTCGCTTTTATCTAGGCCTAAACTAGCGACTATTTGCAGCAAAACCTCCTTACTTGAGATATCTTTGTGGTCCGAAAAATAGGCTCTGAAAAATGATTCGGCTAATTGAGTTTGCTTGCCTTTCTCTTCTGCCCACCTCAACAGCAAATGCGCCTTGCGAGTGTTAAACATGCGCATATCATCGAAGTAGTTGAATTGAAAGCCCACCTCTTGGCCCAAAGCCGTCAAACGCTTACGTGCCTCAATACTTCCGTTAATCGTCGTTCCATATTTAGCTGCAAGATGCTCTCTGAGATTCTCACCTTCTTCCGCAATAGAGGGATTCAGTTCGAATGGATGCCACCGTATGGAGACTTGGTCTTCGATACCCAGGTCTTTGATTGCGGCCTGAATTCTGTAATACCCTATAACACACCAAGGACATACAGCATCAGATAAG
>NZ_LWFI01000940.1:0-942 GCF_001635735.1 Oleiphilus sp. HI0067 | reverse complement strand
TGCCAAGATAAGAATTGATATTTTTGTACGGCGCAGTTTATGTGACATTTTTGGTTAACAAACCTTTCAGCAGTGCGGTCTCTGAAATGTGACTTACCTCGTTAAATGGCAAACTGACTTTGTATCCTGAACCAAGTGCTTCCTCACAATGGTTGCCATTTGTACTCAGTTGCATGTCATTGGCGGAAATTTCAATGTTTCCTTCTGGTGTAAGCAAGGTAAGTTTGTCGTTAATTCCGAACTTATTTTTTGCAATAAAATGGATGCGGCTCTGCTCTTTGTCGAGACTCACTAAATCAGCCACAAATAATTGTTTCTCGGACCGAGAATTACCTGTTTCATAATTCTGGTATTCATCGGGCAAGTGACGTCGGTAAAAGCCTTCTGTGCATTTACGATTCGCCATGCCTTCAAGCTCGTTCATTAACCCCATGTTGAACTCTTTACCGATGAGCGCATCGTTAATGGCTTATCGCTATACTTGAGCTGTTCTTGCCGCGTAATAATAAGATTTCGTTCGACCTTTTATCTTCAAAGAATCTACGCCGATATCTATCAAACGTTTCACATGTTGAACTGCTCGAAGATCTTTCGAGTTCATGATGTAAGTACCATGCTCATCTTCATAGGCAGGCATATATTCACTAGGTCTGCCTTGTTCTTGAAGCAGGTAGATTGGCGAAGAGTTTATCCTAGCCGTATCCCCAATATCACTGGAGTCAAAGGTTTGTATTCCGGGAGCTTTAGCGATGATGTCGCCTTCAATTGTTTCTTTCGCTTCATGCGCTTGGTATTTCCAGCGGAAACTGTTAGTACAGGCTCCTTGATTTGAGTCTCGATGGGTCATGTAGCCTGATAGTAAGCAACGATCTGAATAGGCAATACATAACGCGCCATGAACGAAAACTTCCAACTCCATGTCGGGACAACGCTGCTTAATTT
>NZ_LWFI01000939.1:0-2239 GCF_001635735.1 Oleiphilus sp. HI0067 | reverse complement strand
TCACACATAACAAAACAATCACCTTTATTCTTCTGCACATAAAACACTTATCAATTCCATTTCGCTCCTTATAATAGGCTCCAAAATAAATTCAAAGAGAGTAAAGACATGCCAAAAGCTAGCGAAATAAAAAAGAATGCAGCCATTGAGTACAACGGCGAAGCGTATTTTGTAAAAGACATCGAGCGTTCTGTTCCGCAAGGCAGAGCGGGAGGGAGCCTTTACCGTATGCGCATGTATAACGTGACAACTGGCCAGAAGATTGACGAAACTTTCAAAGATTCTGACATGCTTAATTTCGCCGACTTGAGCAGACGTCCCGTCACATTTTCATACAACGATGGCGACGAATATGTATTTATGGATAGCGAAGACTATTCGTCTTACTCACTGCAAAAAGCCAGCATTGAAGAAGAGTTGCTGTTTATCACCGATGCATCTCAAGGCCTACAGGTTCTGATCTTAAATGACCATCCAGTAGCCGTTGAAACCCCATTGATTGTTGAGCTGGAAATTGTCGAAACAGACCCATCTATCAAAGGCGCTTCAGCAAGTGCACGCACCAAACCAGCGACTCTATCAACAGGTTTGATTGTTCAGGTGCCTGAGCATATTTCTACTGGCGATCGGATCAAGATCAACGTAGAAGAACGCAAGTTCACTGGTCGCGCAGAAGCCAAGTAAAACGTTCAAGAAGCTCTTGGTTGAACGCGTGCTTCGACCAAGAGCGACTATAAGAAACACTGTCCACCCCTAAGATAATTTGCGCGCTCGCAAAACTGTGGTTCTTATTAGTCTTACATTAGAAACCACATAAGCTCCCACACTTCGAGAACTGCACCGAAGAGCGATAACTCGCGCTGAAGTGCCAATCAACCTTACAGTATGCCGACATGCGAAGAGATCATTCTACGATACTCGGAGCATTGTGCAGCACACCCACTTCATTTACTCTAGCTGAGCAAAAAATAAACAACATAAATCCACTTACGCGATTCAGGCGTTCGCAATATCGTAGTACAACAATAACAAACCACGGTACACATCCATGTCTTCCATTACAGAAACCACTTCGTCGGCCATGCCAGACGAAAACACTAAAACAGCGCCATGCGCAGAAATCCTCCCTTCCTCTACCGAGAATCCATACGACAATACACGCTACCGAAACTATGTATTGTTCATGTTGACCATGGCCTACGCCTTCAATTTTATTGATCGACAGATTCTTGTGATTCTTCAGGAATCAATCAAGCAAGAATTGCTGCTGAGTGATGCTCAGTTAGGCTTACTCACGGGTATCGCATTCGCCTTCTTTTACGTCATGATGGGCATTCCAGTCGCGCGACTTGCTGACAAATGGGTACGGCGAAACATCATGAGCATCGCCATATCCACATGGAGTTTTTTCACCGCAATTAGCGGCTTTGCTCAAAACTATACTCAGCTACTACTCGCACGCATCGGGGTTGGTGTGGGTGAATCAGGCTGCAGTCCGCCAGCTCATTCCATGATTTCGGATATGTACCCTGCCGAAAAACGCGGTACTGCCTTATCGATCTACTCTCTTGGCATCAATATCGGTGTTCTATTCGGCTTTCTACTAGGCGGCTGGATTAACGAATTCTTTGGCTGGCGTGTTGCTTTTATTGTGGTCGGCGTACCAGGCATCTTAATTGGCATTCTCATTCAAACCACGATTAAAGAACCGATTCGCGGCGCACGTGACGCGATTGAAAAGGTCGAGGATGCGGTGTCATTTAAGGAATCGATCAAAACGCTGTGGAGCAAAAAATCTTTCAGACATATCTCTCTCGGCGCTTCATGTCTTGCGCTTATCGCGTATGGCAGCGCGATTTGGTTTGCCCCTTATACGCTGCGTAACTTTGACATTCAAACTGGCGAACTCGGCACTTGGCTTGCGCTCATCAGTGGTATCTTAGGTGGTGCCGGAACCTTATACGGAGGTTATCTAGCGGATAAAAAAGGTGTACAGGACAAGCGCTGGTATATCTGGATACCTGCTGTTTCGGCAGCGATAGCACTCCCGTTTTTGTTCCTTGTTTACATGCTCGATGAACTTTATTTAGTGCTTTGCTTGTTTGCTATTCCAGCCACCATGGCAACGGTATATATGGGCCCAAGCTTGGCCATGGTACAAGGACTGGTCAATGTGCGAATGCGCGCACTCGCCTCAGCCATTTTATTTTTCGCGATCAATATTCTTGGCCTAGGCTTA
>NZ_LWFI01000938.1:0-476 GCF_001635735.1 Oleiphilus sp. HI0067 | reverse complement strand
CTTGTCTCGGGGTGCGTGATTCCAAGCTTCCAAGCATGCAACATCAATCTAGTGCTTGCAGCTAAAGCCGATCCCGTTGCATACAAGTTATCACCTAAAATTGGATTCCCCAGTGACATCATGTGGACACGTAACTGATGGGTACGCCCCGTGACAGGCGTGAGCCGCACGCGCGTTCTATCGTTTAAACGCTCTAGTACCTGGTAATCCGTGTGCGCAGCTTTTCCCTCTTCGCTCACCATTTGCTTCGGTCTGTTTGGCCAGTCTGTCATCAAGGGTAATGTCACCTTACCTTGGTCTTCCTCTAGCTGACCAAAAACAAGGGCAACGTAGGCTTTATCGACCTCGCGATCATGAAACTGCCTGCTGAGCTCACGATGCGCATCAGCCGTTTGCGCGAGCACCATTAAGCCTGACGTTGCGCAATCAAGCCGATGCACAATACGTGCAGTTGGATGATCTTGCTGAATGCGTCG
>NZ_LWFI01000937.1:0-2043 GCF_001635735.1 Oleiphilus sp. HI0067 | reverse complement strand
CGCCGAACCCGCATACTGGTCGTTCTGTTGGGCAAGCGGACAAGTTCTTGCAAGTTATATTCATAAGAACCCAAAGTCTGTTCAAGGTAAACGCGTTGTTGATATTGGGAGTGGGTCAGGTGTCGTAGCAATCGCTGCGGCGCTAGCTGGAGCAAAAGATGTTTTTGCTTGTGATATTGATGACGAAGCGCTCAATGCGGTTCTCGTGAACGCCGAGCACAATAAGGTTCGTGTCGAATGTATCAAGGATTTGGATGAAGTCGATGATATCGACTTACTAACGGCAGCCGATGTGCTTTATGACCGAGACAATCATAACTTATTGGACCAATGGTGTGAGACGAGTAAAGAAGTACTGCTCGCGGATTCGCGTATGAAAATACTCCCTAGTGACAAATTCGAGTTATTGGAAACCCACGAAGCGCGTACGTGGCCAGATCTCAATGAGTTTGAAGAATTTAATCAGGTGAGAATTTACGGATTAGAATAACCAACCCTTCGCTGTCTTCTCATGTGCTGTTCTATACTGTCCTCACCTCGGGATACCAATGGACACATCATTCAAAATGGTGGTTCAGGCGAAAATGTCAGACGCTCCCTTGTCTCGGGGTGCGTGATTCCAAGCTTCCAAGCATGCAACATCAATCTAGTGCTTGCAGCTAAAGCCGATCCCGTTGCATACAAGTTATCACCTAAAATTGGATTCCCCAGTGACATCATGTGGACACGTAACTGATGGGTACGCCCCGTGACAGGCGTGAGCCGCACGCGCGTTCTATCGTTTAAACGCTCTAGTACCTGGTAATCCGTGTGCGCAGCTTTTCCCTCTTCGCTCACCATTTGCTTCGGTCTGTTTGGCCAGTCTGTCATCAAGGGTAATGTCACCTTACCTTGGTCTTCCTCTAGCTGACCAAAAACAAGGGCAACGTAGGCTTTATCGACCTCGCGATCATGAAACTGCCTGCTGAGCTCACGATGCGCATCAGCCGTTTGCGCGAGCACCATTAAGCCTGACGTTGCGCAATCAAGCCGATGCACAATACGTGCAGTTGGATGATCTTGCTGAATGCGTCGCACTAAACAATCTTGCTTATCTGGTCCACGCCCAGGAACACTGAGTAGACCCGAAGGTTTATTCGCAATAATCAGCGTGTCATCCGCATAAAGCGTTTCAGCTTTGTCCAAAGCAGCTCACCAAACAGTTAACGAAAGCGGTATTATACAAACTCAAACAAATTGCAGATACGGAAAATATTCAATGATCAACCGATTCTTTGCGGGCACAAGTTATCTTTTTGAAGGATTCAAAATCGTCTGCTCGCCCGGCTTCAGATGGTTTTTAGCCGTGCCCATCATCGCCAATATCATTCTTTTCTCACTGTTATTTGTATGGGCAAAAGCGCTCTACAACGAAGGCATGACTTACTTAATGTCATGGATACCTGAGTGGTTAGGTTTTCTCGAATGGGCATTTTGGCTCATCTACTTTATCGCGATGATCTTATTAATTTTTTACGCCTTTGTTTCGACCGCTAACTTAATCGGTGCGCCCTTCTATGGCTTTCTAGCTGAAGTTGTTGAAAACAAATTAGCGGGTAAAAAAGACGAGAGTCCATTTACCGCAAAAGAGCTTCTGGCACTGATCCCCAGAACGATATTTAGAGAACTGAGAAAGCTGGCTTATTATTTACCGCGCGTCGCAGCTTTGTTTTTTCTCGGACTTATTCCGGGAGTAAATGCCTTAGTAGCCATTATTTGGATTGTGTTTTCAGGTTGGATGATGGCGATTCAATATGTGGATTACCCTGCCGACAACAATCGCATGTCATTTCCAGACTTACGAAAATTCCTAGCAAAAGACCGAGCCAGCGCATTGGGCTTCGGCTTATGCACTTTTGGCTTAACCCTCGTTCCAATCATCAATTTAGTAGTACTGCCAGCCGCAGTATGTGGTGGCGTTGTGTATTGGCTGAAACAACGAGATGCTTATAAGGCTTAATCTTTAGGCACGACGACACGCTGATTGGGGAAGTGACAGGTAAA
>NZ_LWFI01000936.1:0-1706 GCF_001635735.1 Oleiphilus sp. HI0067 | reverse complement strand
TATAAAGTGGTGAATTAGCAACACGGATGACGTGCCCCGCCAGCGTAGTGTGGCGTTGAATTAAGTCCGCTAAGGTCGCTGCGTCAGTGTCTGGAGACTTTGCGAGACGCATAACGTCCGTTGCGATTTTGGGAAAGAGCGGCACATCAACAGCGCCTTTTCTCAGCAGCTTGAGTATCTGTTTACCCACTTCGCGCAAGTCGGCAGATAACTCGAATATCGCATCGTCTTGTTGTTCTTCCGTAATCAACGTCGGGCCTCGCTTGGACTAAAACTGAGCTGAGTTTAGTCCAAGTTTTCGACTACGCGTTTATCTACCTAAAATTTTCGCTAAACGTTTTCTCGACAAGACACCTTCAAGCTCTCCCTCCTCACTGACTACAGCTAAAGGGTGACTAGTGTCGAGTGTTTCAGGAATAACTTCTTCTAGAAGAGAGTCAGGTGAGATCTCAACCGTTTCTTCAAAGTACTCGTCAGTCAGAGGCTCTGAACTACATACGTCTTCGCTATCAACAGCTTGCTCCAAGGTCTCTTGCAGAACAGTTCCCTCAAAGCCATCATCCGATTCAACGTAGGCATAGTCTTTCGGCATATTACGCATTTGCTCTAAGGCCTCGCCGATCGTAGTTGCAGTAATACGATTCATTGGCGATTTCATCACGTTTTCAACAGTCAGAGCACGTGCTCGATTCACGTCTTGCACAAACGCTTCTACATAGGCGTCAGCGGGTTGCAGAAGAATTTCACTAGGCTCGCCGACTTGAACCAGCTCACCATCTTTGAGAATCGCGATTCGATCACCAACACGCAAGGCTTCGTCCAAATCATGGGTAATAAAAACGATTGTCTTGTGGAGTTTTTCTTGCAGATGAATCAATTGATCCTGCATCTCGCTTCTAATCAGAGGGTCCAATGCAGAAAAAGCCTCGTCCATCAACAATACATCTGGGTCGGTGCACAAAGCTCGCGCTAGACCAACACGTTGCTGCTGACCGCCTGAAAGCTGTGATGGGTATAGTCCCTCATACCCTTCTAAACCGACGTCAGCTAACCATTGTTTAGCCTTCTGTAGTCGCTCAGCTTTCGCAACGCCCTGTGTTTTCAAACCAAAGGCGACGTTATCGATCACCGAATTATGGGGTAACAAACCAAAGTGCTGAAACACCATCGACATGCGTGTTCGACGAAATTCCTGAAGCTGTTTCGCATCAAGCTTCATCACGTCGTCACCATCAAACATGATCTGCCCTGCACTCGGTTCAATCAGACGGTTAAAGTGACGAATTAAGGTCGACTTTCCAGAACCAGAAAGCCCCATAATTACGAAGATCTCACCCCGTTTGATCTCCATGTTAATGTCTTTAAGACCAAGCGTATGTCCAGTTTTTTCAAGAATCTCTGCTTTGGTTTTCCCCTGTAAAACAAGATCCATATGTTTTTCAGCTTGATCACCGAAAAGCTTGTAGAGCGATTTAATTTCAATGAAGGTATCACTCATGTTCATTGCTGCCCCCCAAGATGTGCTTGAGAGCGTTTCGCATACGCTTGAGATACCCGATCAAAGATGATTGCCAGCACCACGATCGCGATACCGTTAAATAAGCCCAAAGCAAAGAACTGGTTGTTAATCGAACGCAAGACCTGCTGCCCTAAGCCTGCAACACCAATCATTGATGCTATCACGACCATTGCCAGCGCCATCATAA
>NZ_LWFI01000935.1:0-1888 GCF_001635735.1 Oleiphilus sp. HI0067 | reverse complement strand
TTTAGCGTGGTACTTCATTTCCATCGGTTTAATTTTCACACTCGCCGTCTTCATTACCCTCATTGAATACGAAAACCGAATACATACCGAAAAAAGCCAAAGTAGCAGTAAAGAAGCCGTCGGCGCAATCAAAGCGCAATTAGAACGCAACTTATGGAATGTCGACGATGAAGGCGTTCAAACACTTCTTGATGGTTTATCTAGATCTCCAGCAATTACCGGAGTTCAATTAACAGACGAAAATGGTTTTGCAAAACGTTCAGGTAATTTTGAAGATACTGACGCCGACCTTGAGCAAGTCCTTTACTACGAACAACAATACCTAGGCACCCTTCAAGTACAAACAAGCAATTCCTATTTAAACCACGAGTTTGTCGACAGAATTAAACTGCTAGGCATCGCAGCCGCAATTTTTATCGGCTTATTCGCATGCTTTCTTCAAATCATCGTTCGTCGACTTGTGACCGATCACTTGGTCACAATTAGTACCGCCACACGAGATATAGAGCGAACGAAACAAAATCAATATACGCCTATTAAGCTGAATCGTTCCCCGATCAACGATGAATTAACCGATCTAGTTCAGGCATTGAATCAGGCACAGCAGCAAGCGATTGAATTCCGCCAAGCACGCGAGTCATATGAGAATCAATTGGAATATCAGGCAAGTAATGACGCTCTCACTCATTTGCCTAATCGACGTCATATCGAAAAACATCTCACCAATGAAATGGAAAAAATCTCGAAACAAACAGGAGCAAATCGCTTAGCCTTATTCTTTATTGACTTAGATGGATTCAAAGAAGTGAATGACAGTCTAGGCCACAGTGTTGGCGACCGCGTTCTTCAAGCAAGTGCGAAACGTTTAAAAGAACTTATTGCCAATAATAACAATGGCTACGTCGCGCGTTTTGGGGGCGATGAATTCATCGCTACATGCTCCTGCAATACAAAGCGCGAAGCCGAAGATATTGCGGAATCAATCATTCATTCATTTCGTGAAAACTTTGCGCATAACAATGCACAACTGCAGCTCGGGTGTAGTTTAGGTACAGTGTTTTTCCCTGATGATGGTGTAACAACAGAAGAATTGATTCGCAAAGCAGATACCGCGATGTATCACGCCAAAAACTCAGGACGTAATACTTTCGCCTTTTTTGAACCCAGCATGTTGCAAGACGTCATGCTCAAAAACACGATCAAGAACAAACTCCAAAATGCGCTACGCGACGAAAAGCTCGAAATTTATTATCAGCCACTGATTAATCTCAGAGACATGTCGATTAGTGGCTTTGAGGCATTATTGCGCTGGGAAGATGAAGACTTAGGAGAAGTGAGACCCGATCTTTTTATTCCCATTGCTGAACAAACTGGATTGATATTCCATCTCGATCGCTGGGTATTAAGGACCGCATCAAAGCAAGTCAAAATCTGGCGCGACAAATTCGATCGACCCTTCAATTTATCCGTAAACTTCAGCCCAACGAACTTCCATCATCGTGAGATGATGCCTTGGATTCATAACGATCTCGCCCAAGAAAGCGGGCTTGAGTGGGTCGAATTAGAAGTAACCGAACGTCTGGTTCTTAATTACGATGACAACGTAATACAAGGTTTGGAGGAACTACTGAAACTTGGTATCAGCTTCAGTATTGATGACTTTGGGACAGGCTACTCATCACTCGGTTACATCAAAAAGTTCAGTCATATTTTGTCGAAGATCAAAATTGATCGCTTATTCGTGCACGAAATCATCAATCACAGCTCTGACCGCGCATTAGTGCAAAGTATCGTGACGCTTGCTAAAAGCTTGAATATAGAAGTATTAGCAGAAGGGGTAGAGTCTCGTCGCCAAGAAGACGTACTTATTCAATTAGGCTGCGACTAC
>NZ_LWFI01000934.1:0-722 GCF_001635735.1 Oleiphilus sp. HI0067 | reverse complement strand
TCCTCAGGACTATAAGGAATAGTACTTTAGAAAACTAGAGAACGTTTAGATTTCTAGGACCATACCGTCTGTCTCCTTTTTTGCTTTACCGGACCTAGAGAAAACACCAACCTTATACCCTCAGCACTCCCTCACACCATGTAAATTAAAAACGGTACCAAAGTTTTTTATCCTGTAGTGGATCTGCTTCAGACAAATTTGGATTAGATATCGAGTAAACTTTCCGATTTTTAAGATTTGTGTCCCCAATGATTTGTTCATGATAAGACAAAAAATATTGTTCGAATTTCCCTTTTTCTATTAATTTATGAAGCCCTGTTTCAATGCGCTTCGCCAACTGCGGTTTCTTAGGTGATACAAAGAAGTACGTGGGTAGGGGAATATAAACTGCTATCCCAGATTCAATAGTTAGGTTGGGGTGAAATTTTTTCTGGATATTGTATTCAGAAATAATTTCATTTACTCCTCTTCCTAAAGTAAGAAATCTTTTCTTATCCAGCATATCAAACAATCCGTCATAATTATTTCCTATGACAACTTCGAACCCTGCATTTTCCATTATTTTAGCTGTCGACCATCCTACCCCTGAACCCGTTGGGAATTTCATAAATTGCTGCAATGAATTTGTTTTAGCAATAACTGCTTGGTCGTCTTTGTTTATGAAGAATAATCGATATCCTTGGATTCCTTTTCGTATAGGAATACGAACGACAAGTAGTTTT
>NZ_LWFI01000933.1:0-63575 GCF_001635735.1 Oleiphilus sp. HI0067 | reverse complement strand
GTCGCGCAGGATCAGAATTTCCAGATGAACGAAGACGGGACGATCACGCTTACAGATGGGGATCTGTTGGCGGGAGCGTCGGATGTTGATGGTGATACGCTGAGTATCTCAGATGTTGCATACACAGGTACGGATGGAATCTTCACCGATAATGGAGATGACACATATACCTTTGCACCGAATGAGAACTTCAATGGTAATGTCACCGTCGACTTTACCGTGTCTGATGGTCAGGGTGGTACCGATACGGCCCAAGCGAATATTATAGTTGTTCCTGTGAATGACCCGCCAGTTGCAGGGGATACGTCTTTCAGCATGAATGAGGACGGTACAATTACATTGACACCTGCACAGCTTTTGGCGAATTCAAGTGACGTTGAAGGTGATGTGAGTCTGCAAGGTGTGAGCTACTCAGGATCAGATGGAACGTTGAGTGCGAATGATGATGGCTCCTTTAGTTTTATTCCGAATGAGAATTTCAATGGCGACATTGTCCTCGATGTGGTTGTGTTAGATTCTGAGGGTGCGAGTGATACGGCCCAAGCGAATATCGTAGTTGTTCCTGTGAACGATGCACCTCAAGCAGGCAACGTAGGAACATTGACTACTAATGAAGACAACTCAATAGAAATTGATCCTGATTATATTCTTGGCTTTGCTTCCGATGTAGATGGCGATGACTTAAGCCTTGCCTCCCTTACATTGCGTGACCCGAACCATGGAACGCTCACGCAGAATGCGCAAACAGGCGTATATAGCTTTAGTCCCGCAGCGAACTTTGCGGGTGCGGTTGCCTTAGATTATTTAATTAATGATGGCACCGTAGACACCGCTGGCAGCATGGAAGTCAACGTCATACCAGTGAATGATGCGGCCTTTGTGGATGGGAATTCGCACGCAACGGTGATGGAGGATGGTCAAATTACCTTCAATGCCGATGACTTGCTGAATCTTTTTGGGGACGTGGATGGAGACAATCTGACCATTTCCAATGTCATCATCGCCGATGGCGACGAAGCAGAAGGCCAAGTGGTGGCTAACGGCGATGGTACCTTCACCTTCACTCCTGAAGATGACTTTGCCGGTACTACTCAGCTGCAAGTGATTGTGAGTGACGGTACGGTTGAAACAGCGATGGATATGCCTGTCTACGTGCGTCCTGTCGCTGACGGTGCGGTCATTACTAAGAGTCAAGATGGCCCGATTGTGATGAACGAGGATGAGACCGGCTTCTTGAGCTTGAGTGTCGATTTACTCGATGCCTCGGAATCACTCACAAGCTTGGTGATGACGGGTTACCCATTGGGCTTCACGATTAGTGATGGTGAACATTCGGTGACGATCACCGAAGAAGGACAGCTGATCTTGATTAATGATTGGGATATCTCGAATATCTCGATCGACCCACCTGAAAACTGGCACGGTACCTTCGAAGTAACTTTGACAGCCACTACCGTTGATTATGGTGATGAAAACTCGAATGCCTTGCCTGATAGCAGCGATATTACGGGAGATTTCGATGCCACAGAAGGTCAAGATCTGATCATTACTGAGCTTGATCTTTTAGATATGGCTGAGAACATACAAGTGCAAGATGGCGATGAACCTGGATTTGTACACTTAATTAATAACTCGCAAGGCGCGCTTGTTGATAATGGTGATGGCACATGGACGTTCTCACCGGCTGATGGTTTTACTGGTGAAGTGGACTTTGCTTATGTGATCCAACGTGATGGTGAGTTGTTCGACGAACAGAGCAGTATTGGTGTTCAACCTGCTGTACCTGGTGCGGACAATGGGCTCGAAATCGAGGGTATTGCAACGACAGATATCGACAAAGGCAACTCGGTTGAATTTACTGATGCGGATTTACTTGCTCAGATTAACGGTGTCGATGGTAATGACCTGTCAATTACTGGTGTGCAAATTACCGATGGTGTCGGTGTACTTAGACAATCGAGCGATGGCACATATACCTATACGCCAGATCCAGATTTCTCTAGCGAAGCACAGATTAGCTTCGTGGCGAGTGACGATTTAAATAGCGTGACGAGTTTCGTGAATGTGAATGTCATCAACGCTGCGCCAGAAGTTGTTGCTGTAGATCAGGCATCAGATTATACAGTCGCCGAGGATGGATCGATTACATTCACAGAGTCAGAGTTGCTAACTGCTGTGGGTGCGACGGATGCTGATGGCGACACTATGACTGTTGAAGGCTTAGGTGTGCAGCCGGATAGTGGCACGGTGATCAACAATGGTGATGGCTCATGGACAGTATGGCCTGATTCTGACTTTGGCGGTAATATGGAGCTGACCTACATGGTGAACGATGGCACATATAGCACGCCCGCAACAGTGCTTCTTACAGTGACGCCAGAAAATGATGTGCCGACTGAAAGTACTCCATTGTATGTAGAGATGAATATGAACGGCACGACCACGCTGACACTCGACGAGTTGCTTGCCAATGTTACTGATGTTGATGGCGATACCCTATCAGTCAGTAACTTCCAGTCTGACAATGCAACGGTGAGCGATAATGGTGATGACTCCTATAGCATTGTGGCTGATGGTGACTTCCAAGGAACGGCTGGCATTACCTACGATGTGAGTGATGGCACAGAAACAATCCAAGCATCAATTAGCGCAAATGTGTCGCCTGCTGAGGATGGCCAAGTCGACGGTGAGGCAGCAGATTATACGGTTTCTCCTGGTGGTAGTTTGAACATTGCGATGCCAAGTTCAATTAGTGAGGATGATAGCGTGGATCATGTGATTGCGAGTGATCTTCCGGATGGCGCAACCATCAGCAATGGCCTTGAAGATAGTGATGGTAACTACGTGATCAGTGGCGATTTGAGTCAACCGATACAAGTTTCACTGGGTGATGGTTTCGAAGGCGATGTGTCGATCAATGTCATAGGTTATGACGCCTTAGACCAAACTGTCGATGGTGCGAGTGAAATCATTAGTATCGAAGTGGATGATGCTTATGCAGCGCAAGGTAGCTCTGCAGATGGCGCTAATGTGAATGCTGGTAGCGATGATCAGGGTGGAGGTGATTGGACGAATGCCGACAACACTAATGCAGGTGTTGATGTAATGGATGACAGTTCAAGCTTCGACAACGCGAATGATAACAATGGCAGTAACGATGACATGTCTGATTTAGGCGGTATTGGCTAGATTATTGATGCGCTTTCATCTTGGTGAACATCGCCTAAGGGAGCAGATATGGCTTTGCAATTGACCTATGACTCGGTCGAAGATCGCGTATTGTTTCTCAGTCACCAAGAAGTGCGTTACCCTTCTTGGTGGTTAAGCCGCAGGTCGATCTTGCGGCTGATTCAATCTCTCAACTCAGCAGTGGCCGCGCACTATGAAACGGAGAAGATACTCCAAAAGGTGTCAGAAACTCAGACTTCTGAAACGACGAATCGAGATGGAAACGCTAGGTCTGAACAATCCGTCGAACAACAAACACTCGACGAATACCGTCAAGCGCACTTAGAGAGCAGCGAGACGAGTGTTGAACGTCACTCTGAGCATGTTTCCGAGGCTCAGAAATATCCTTATGCGCGCAGCATTAGGTTAGATTTGCTCGAAAATAACCGTGTTGCGTTGGTTTTAAGTGACGGCGTGTCGAGTGGTTTGAAGCTGGAGTTTCATGAAGATGGCGTGCATCAGTTCGCTGATATGTGCTTGCAGGTGGTGAGACGATGTAGGTGGTGATTAGCTATTGAAGACTAAATATTGAAGTCAGAGTATATTCACTCTGCTCCCGGTCTTTCTAAGTCACTTACAGCCCTTTGCCAAGAGATACATATAGGCTCTCTTGACTGTTTTCTGAGATGCCATAGCCCAAGAACGCGGGCCCAATGGGACTGTCCCAACCGAAAAACGCCGCGCCACTAGAGATGAGATCTTTGATACTTATGTCAGCTCGATTGTCCCAAACATTACCTGCTTCGTATGACGCACCAATGTATAGAGGGAGTTTGGTTCCTCCGAAACTATTGGCGGCAAGTTCATAGCTATAGACTAATCGAGCAAAACGCATATGTGGACCAGCAATAAAATCTCGGTCATTGCCCGATAAATTCAAGAAACCGCCTAGTTCAAACCCACTGAATTGCAGATTGCCTTGATTGGCAAAGGTGCTACCAACTTTGATGGTTGGTTTGATACTGTGGTAGCCAAATGAAAAAGCCGTTTGAATCTGTATTTCGACTTGATCTACGTATTCTTTAAAACCGAAGGCGTTTGATTCACTGCGTTTGCCTGTAGCACTAACCTTCCAGCCGTTGCGGGTAAAGTTGGGATTATTTTGGTTGTCGTATTCAGTTTTTATGAATGCGGCTCCGCTGTCATATCTTACCGAGGAAGCACCAATTATTTGTTGTAAGGGATCAGGCACTTTAACGCGGCCGTTTTCAAATTCTAGGCCAAGTAGGAGGTCAAAATTGTCGCTAAATTCGTAGCCAATGCCAGCCTTTGTGTTTTGATAGGAGCGAGTAAGCTCTCCTAAATTTTGATTGTTATCAGAGTAGGTTGAAATTTCTCGCGCAATTTCAGTTCGCGCTTGAATGAAGTATCCACTGGTATTTAAGGGCCAATAGATGTCGCTCGTAAGCCGTTTTTCTGTACCGAATTCAACGGCATTTGTCCATTCCGCTCCATATGGGTTCAAGTTGGTATAGCGCCACGCAGTGCCAATTTCGAATAAACTGAAAGAACGAAAGTTGTCCTCGAAGTTGAATTGAAAGTCCAGGTATCCTGGTCCCCATTCTTTTTCGTTCACAGTTAAAATGAGTTGTTCTTCATCATTAACAATCTCGATTGAGCTAGTAATCAGAGCGATCGTACCTTGTCCTAGAAGCCGCTCAATGCCTTTGTTTATTTGTTCTCGTGTGAAAGGTGGAGGCCCATCCAGTTGCATCCTTTCAAGTAAGTACTTATTAGCTAGGCGAGTATTATTAATTAAGCGTATCTGGTGAATTTGATCTTTTTCTTCTTGTGTTTTTCTTGCTATTGAATCGCGCAATAACTGAATGTCTGAGCGCTTCGAAAAGACCTCTGTGGCGAGTTGATAACCTTCTTCTAGTGCATCAGTCATAGCGTCAAAATCAAGTACACCCATATTCCCCAGATCAGGACGAATAAGGATGTCTCGCTCTGTGAGTGTTGATCGTGCCTCAGCTTGGTTTGACATCATTAAGAAGTTCGACATTTGTCCAAGCACAGCAACGCTAGAGTCGATTTCTTCGCGTTTAAGAATTGGTGCTCCGATATCTACGGCAATAACGATATCTGCGCCCATTTGTCTTGCAACACTGATTGGCAAGTTATTCGCGATGCCGCCGTCAACTAAAATGCGACCGTCGATTTCAGTCGGTCTGAGTACCCCAGGTATAGACATCGATGCTTGCATTGCTTGCGCTAAATCACCCCTTGAAAGAATGACTTGTTCACCAGTTTCCAGATCCGCTGCAACGGCTCGATAAGGAATTGCGAGACTATCGAAGCTATCAAATTTTGAATAACTGCCCAACATCTCATGAACGAGCGAGCGCATTCCCTGTCCTTGTATAATACCCTTAGGGAGTTTGATGCCTGAGCTGTCTAGTCCGATGTCGAGTTGAATTGGAAATAAGTCATTATGACGTTTACGTCGATTGGGAATGCGTGATCGAGGAAGACTATCTTGATAACCTCTATTCCAATCAGCGCTTAGAAACTTAGATTCAATATCTTTAGCAGATTTACCGGTGGCATAAAGACCAGCGACAAAGGACCCAACGCTAGTCCCTGCAATAACATCGACAGGAATCTTAGCTTCTTCAATAGCCTTCAGAACACCGACATGAGCAGCTCCTTTCGCCCCACCGCCGCCTAGAACCAACCCAATACAAGGGCGTTGTAAATCTTTGGGACAACTCGTTTCGTTGGGTGCCTCTTGTGCAGCAGTATGAGTTGTGAAACATAGCGCTAAAAAACTTAATAAAAAGCGTTTCATTATAAGTTGTTTTTATCTTTGTTGGTGCAGGTATGGTTGAACAGCAATGCATTAACTATGACTAGCCTTTTTGACTATGGCAAGCGTGTTTTTATATGTAAGCGGTGAGTAAAAGTTAACCTTCCCGGGTAAAAGTAATGGTAATTAAGGAAGGTTGTTCTAGCTAAGTTTTCTAGTTGTATTAGAGGATCGTTACATCCTGTTTCAAAAATATCTTGAGCTGAACACAAAATAACCAATTCTGTGGGGCTTAGTAGCTGTTTTCTTTTCTAGACCTCATTAACCAGAATGGTGTCTTTAGTTACAAAAAATTGACTTTAGTGCGACGGAATCATTTTGGGAGTCTAGGTTTCACGAGGGCGTCATGAAATATATTGTTGTTCAGAATCTCAGCATACTCGTTGAGTTAGATAATGTAGATGGCACGTGGACCTTTACGCCAAATCTGCACGAGAACCAATCGATTATTTTTACGTATGATGTCGCCGACGATAGTATGAATGCTGCTATATACGGTATTGTCGGCGATCACACCCTTTCTAGCGGTATAGGAGATGATCTACTAGTAGGCGGGAAAGGTACCGATATCTTAACTGGCGGTGGGGGTGTAGACACATTTAAATTCGTGACGAATGATGAAAATACTACCGTAGAATTTTTACCGATACGATTGCTAATTTTGAAGTAGGCACCGACCATATCGATTTGACTAAATTCTTACCTGAAGACAGCTTAAACTCAGGCTCCTCTGACTTTATCGACTTGAGCGAAGATGAGGATGGCAACACCGTTCTATCGATTCATACAGGTGGCGATGGTGCTGATGTTGATCAAGAAATTAAGATTGAAGGCGTTTCAATGGATGAGATCTACGGTGCTGATACCACAGGTATCAGCGAAGTCGATATTTTGCAGAAGACGCTTGAAGATCAGAACCTGTTGAATGGCAGTATGTAAGTGCTTGATAGAAATCCGGAAGAAGCTAAATGACTTAGCTTCTTCCGAGTGTTTTGCGCGGTAGCTAAACACTAAGAAACCAAACACGCTACCAAAGACTCTTCCCAAGTGGCATCAACGTCATCGCAAATGATTTCAATGCGGCTTTCGTAGGCTTCGCCAATCTCGAACAATGACAGTTCATTGTCGGCGAGATTAAAGCCACAAACACCTTGATTGGTAATGAATACGGCTTTCATGCGCTCGACATTTAAGCTGCCCAAAAAAGCCTGCAGTTTGACTAGGTCGAATTCGTCGCTTGGTGGAATTGTCCATCCGACGCTTTTAAACCCTTCACCAGAATTTTCGGCTTTGTTGATTGCACCTTTGCTTGAATTAGGATTTGAATCATGCTGATGGTCGTGGTCGTGGTCGTGGTCGTGGTCGTGGTCGTGGTCGTGGTCGTGGTCGCAAGCCTCTGCTTGTGACTTTCCAAATGCGGTTTCGCCAACTAGCCACTCGGTCTTTAATTCTGCAAAGGCGCTGTATTCAATCGGCGTAAGTCCAAGACCTTGTTCGAATAAAAATGTCTTGAGCGTTTGCTTGTTGTTTGCGTCATACAAATCGCTTTTATTCGCTACGATTCGATCGGCAATGTGAAGCTGTTGCAAGAAGGTTTCATGGGTGGTGTAGCGCGTGTCATCCAATTTTCGCGCATCAACAAGTGTAATCGTTTGCTGGATATCGATCACTTTACGATTGAATTCATTAGAGAGTGTTTCGAGCACTTCTACTGGATGACCGAGTCCTGTTGGCTCGATGAGCAGGCGATCAGGCTTGGCGCGACTAATGAGCTGATTTAGCGCCATTTGCATGGGCAGACCATTCGTACAGCACATGCAGCCGCCGGGTAGCTCTTTAATGAAGATGGCGTTTTTGTCTGAGTTTAAGCCTTCGAGTAACGCGCCATCGATACCAATTTCACCAAATTCATTGACGAGTACGGCCCAACGTTCGTTCTCAGGTTTCTGCTTTAGTAAGTGAACGATAGCGGTGGTTTTTCCAACGCCTAGAAAACCGGTGATGATGTTGCAGGGAATAGGTGCGATGTGGTCGTGGCTGTGGTTATGATTACTGTCTTGCAAAGGTGTTTAGTCCGCGAAAGTTAGGCAGTCTGTGCGTTGCATACTGGGCAACGGCAGCTCATTTCGATTTGGGTACTTTCTAGTGTATAGCCCGCATCGGTAACATTGTTTTGGAGTTGCTGAATAATGTCATTGGGAATCACGACTTCGGTAACGCTATTACAGTTATTACAAATCAAAAACTGCGGGGTACCATGATCATGCCCACAGGTAATATGCGCGCAGGCAACATACTTATTGGCAATGTCGAGCTTATGAACAAGTTGCTCTGTCTGAAGGAAATCAAGAATACGATACACTGACATCGCGGGCAGAGGGGCTTTAAATTCATCTTTGAGGTAATCAACAAGCTCGTAAGCAGAGAGTGCTTTTTTTGATTCAATCAACGCAGAGAGGACTTGTTTTCGCTTATCGGTTAAGCGAACGCCTTTAGCTTTACACTGTTGCTCGGCGCTATTGATGATCTTGTTTATTTGGCTCATTAGAACTACTTAAGTCGTAAGGATGTTCACGATATAACATATCATTTATAGCCGCAATGACTCTTTTCTAATCAATGCTGAGACTTGTTTAAGTCTGATTTTTGATGGCTTTTTGAGGGAATCTTGGTACCACTGATACATCGCCTCGTATTCTCTCATTTGTAAGTACTCGTTTGATTTGTGCTCACACCCAAGAGTATCAATCCATATAAGTATCGCAATGTATTCAATGCTGTACTGCTCGCTTAGCGCATAAGTATTGTTTTGAAGCTCTCGCACCTCAATTATCTGATGGAAATCGTCCGCAAAGTATTGAATAACGTCGTTTCGCACAGCGAAAATGTTTTAAAAGACCAGTGTAGATTAGTTGCAATAATAGTAGGTCTGGCTATTTTGATAAGGTTCTGACCCTGCTTTCGTTGTGTTTTTTATCAGGACACAGAGCATGATAGCCAACTAGCTATTTCAGGATAATCTAGAGTCACGCTACAATCTGGAATCATAATTCTAGAGACGCTTTGATGAAAACCTTTATTCTTCGTGCTCGTGCAGCTCCTACCGATGCTAATAAATTTTTGGCGGGCGTTGGAAAAGATGCCCACACAGAAATTCTCGCCCATACTTTAATGAATGCAATGTTCGTTGCCAAGTCTCACCGCCATGATGTTGTTGTGCATTTGGTGCTTGAAAGTACGCAGGATTTTTCTCGGACTGTTACATTTACCTCATCTGAACTGAGTAACATTGGCGGATTTCACGAAGCTGCATTACTCGACAAAATTGCTAAGGCTTTAAAGATGTCTGCTGGTATGGAGAAAGAGAGGTTCAAGCAGGTAGAAGCAGGTATTTCCGTTCAAACCATGAGTTTTGAAAAATTAATCAAAGAGCTCGCTAAGACTAATGAGCTATATATGATGGATGTTAAGGGAAATTCGATACGTACGATGGACTTCAAAGAAAATCCTTGTTTCATTTTGACGGACCACATTCCGATGCCCAAGAAGAGCTTTAATAGTTTGAAGCGCCTAGGTACAGAGAAGATTAATGTCGGCCCTAAAATGCTTTTTGCCTCGCAATGTGTGGTGTTGATACATAATGAACTAGATCGTCTCTAGATAAGGGTTCTAAATACAATATTGACGGATATATTCGTTTAGAATGATGTCATTCTGAGAGATGTCATGATGATCGAAACTTGGTATTGAAATCAGTTAGTACATCACTAACTTTGATCACGTACATGTTTTTCATGCGTCTTTTCAATGGCAATCGATGCTATATTTTCTAATAAATCGCCCAATTTTAATAGTTAGGCAGCGAGTTAATTTCTTTGTAGTGCCATCATTGTTGGGATTTAAGTTATCTTATTTTTTCAGTCCTAACGCCTCGTTGGAGTTACTTCGTCATTATTTTTTTAGCTTTTATTGTTTGATTTTTATACTACTCTACAATTCAAGAAGTAATAACGATAAAAAGGAAGAAGGATGTCAATAGAGAAAGTTGCAGTAAGTCGGAAGCAAATCGGCGGTGAAGTACCGATGGTGGTCTCTGAGATTATCGAAGATGTGCTTTACACGGGATTGTTTGGGTCGATAGACTCAGCAAGAATGGCTCAGATCACTGATCTCACAACTCAAAAATGTAATGAGCTTCAATCAAAAATAGTAATCGTCGATTTAATGAATGTTGATGCGATTGATTCGGCTGTGTCCGCGCATCTGATAAGTCTTAGTAAGGTACTCACTTTAGTTGGTGTAGACCTCATCTTTTGTGGCATTAATGGCTCGCTTGCTAGAACTATGGTTGCCGCCGAGGTTCAATTTGTCGGTTTGAAAATTGTTCGCGACCTTAAGGAGGCAGTTTCTCAGGCACATGCTTTAACAGGCTATCAAGTTGTCAAAATAAGCTAGCTGTGAACGATAAATTGAATGCATCAGGCCTGGTTAGTTATTGCCTGGATATTTTAATTCCTTCCGATGCATACGCGGTAGCAAAATGTTCAAGAGAGATGGCCTCAGCAATAGGGTTTTCTCGGTACGAAGTTGGCATGATATCAATTGCTGTTGCGGAAATTGCCACTAATGTTATTCGATATGCCCTACCGGGAAAAGCATCAATACGCACGATATGTGCGGGAAAAGGAATTGAAATTACCATAGAGGATGCAGGGACTGGTATTCCAGATATCGATGCAGCAATGGTTGACGGTTTTTCAACGCACAGTGAGCCAAGTATTGGTAAGGGTTTGGGCGCTGCAGCTCGGAGTGTCGAGGAGTTTATATTTAATAAGAGTGACCTGACCGGCACCTCCATTACGCTTAGACATTTTTTGAAACCTGTGCTTGATGATACCGAAGTCTCGGTAAAATCTTTCCCTGCGGTGAACGCTTTTTTCAATCATGATCAATACATAATTAAGCCCTTTCATGCAGAAAATCTGCTGGTAGCTTTGTCAGACTTTAGAGAATTTGGTGCCCAATCTTCGTCTTATGCGTCAATATTTAAGACGGTTGTTGAAAGTAATTACATGGATTCGCTTGATACTCTGCTACAAAAATGTCAGCTTGCACTCAGGGAAAACAACGGGAAGTATTTATCGCAAACGTTGTTGATGAAAGTATTTCCTGACCGGTTTGAAGTGATTAGATGCGGAAATATTGGGCTTTATGTTGGCTCTGAGGTTATCCAAAGGAAGCCGATTGATCCAAGCCTTTTTTTATTGAACGGTGAGGTGGTTACCAATGGTTCGCTGGTTGAGGTCTTTCCAAGACGAACTGAAACTACGGTTCTAATACATTCCGATGGCATTAGTTTACCCAATATTTTGAACATGGAACGTAATACATCACTTGATCAACAAACGAGATCTCTTTTTGATTTGTCTGCTCTTGATGATGATGATGCGACACTGCTAGTGGTTCGAGGGAAATATGCATGCTAATTTAAATCAAACATCTACGTTAAGGCAGCAATTGTCAAGCATTGTTGGCGCGGTGCCGTTTGGAATTATTGTTATTTCACACCAAAAAGAGATCGAAATTATCAATGCGAGAGCATTGGAGTTCTTGGGTCTTGAAGATGCGCTTCCTTCAAATTTTGTGGATGAAAGCTATCAAATTTTAAAGGCAAGTATTCCTGAGGTCGTAGATAAATTTGAAAAACTAATTTTGTCACGGAAAAGGCGGCATTTTTCGCATCCATGCAGTAGTCCGCTGAATGACTTAGAATTGTTTATAACTTGCAAAAGTATGTTACACGGTACGCTCCTTATCATTGAGGATCGAACTGAAAAGAAGGCATTGATGCATCAAAATTCCCATGATCATCTTACGCAAGTATTAAATCGACAGACTTTCGAGAGACGCGTTGATACTGTTCTGCAAAGCTCGCTTGAGAGCACTAAGACTAGTGTGGTCGTGTTTATCGACTTAGATCGGTTTAAGCTAGTCAACGATTTGGCTGGCCATTCAGCAGGCGATGAAATACTTAAACAAGTATCTACGATTATTTTAAGTTGTGTCAGAAATAGAGACTCGGTCGCACGAATAGGTGGCGATGAATTTGCATTGTTACTCGAAGATTGTTCACTTAGCAAAGCACAAGACATTGTTAATCTTATTCTAAAAAAAGTAGAAAAGATTAATTTAGTTCACCTAGGCCGAGCATTAAGTGTGAGCTTATCGGCTGGCATCGCTCCAATTGATAAGGCACTTTATTCTGATGTCAGCCAACTTATTAACGGCGCCGACGCGGCGTGCCGTTATGCAAAAGGCGATAATGAAAATCGTATTCATGTCATGGATTCATCAAAAAGTGAGTATGCCTTATTCATGCAAGATAGGAATTTGCTAAGTATTTTAGATGAGGCTATTGCGAACGATCATTTTTTTCTGATGTTTCAGAGAATCAGCCCTGTAAACGACAGCAATAATCGATGCCATTACGAAGCGCTCCTGCGCCTTCAATCGGAGGATGGTGAGAACATTCCTCCCGGTTTATTTATACCAGTGGCTGAGCGTTCAAAGCTAATGCCGAAAATAGATCGCTGGGTAATCGATCGGGTCTTTTCGCAACTTACACCAAATATGCATGTGGCAATTAACTTGTCAGGGCAGTCAATTTCCGATCGGAAGTTGGGTGATTTTATTTTGTCCCTTGCCCACAAATATACCGTTAAACCTGAGCAAATTACGTTTGAGATAACAGAAACTGCTGCTATTGAAAATATTGAGAAAACTCAAGAGTTCATTGCCATGTTACGATGCGAAGGGTATGCCTTTGCTCTGGATGATTTTGGAACGGGGCTCTCATCTTATCAGTATCTAAAGAATCTGCCGATTGACTACATTAAAATTGATGGCATGTTTGTGAAAGAAATCGATGAAGATGAGTTCTCCTATGCAATGATCAAATCAATTAACAGTTTCGCACATACCATTGGTTTGAAGACTATCGCAGAGTTTGTTACTAGTGCACCTATTCATGAAAAATTAAAAGAAATTGGTGTCGATTTTGCGCAAGGCTTTTATTTACACAAACCCCAAATATTGGAACAAATAATAAAAAACACAGAATTGGATGTTCCCCCTGAAGATAATGTTGTTCTGGAGCTAAAGGGTAGTGTCCGTTGCGCCCCAGTTTGAGTTTTTTTAGGTGAGAGCTCCGGCTTCATAGTATGTCGGATAAAATTTTAATATGCCCTCATTTCTCTGAGTCACTTCTTGCGTTTTAAAAACTTTGATTTAGCACTGGATGGTTTTGTCTCTATGCATAGAACAAAATAATTGGCGCTGTCTTAATTATAGAATTTACAAACCTGACTATATCTAGTGATGCAATTGCTTATCAACTTAGTTATACATTTATTATTTCTAAGAGATAACATTCCTTATGATTCCCTTATATAAACAAACTGGAGATATAGATTTGAACTTATATAGGGCGGTAGAGAGCATGGTTTTGGTATTAAGTCTTCCTAAGTCTATGCTCTAACTTTCTTAACAAACCGTATAGCCTGCGAGCGCCGATTTGCTAGGAAAGCACAGGGTGCTTCGTTAATATGCTGCGGGTAATATAAATACTAATAAACAAATATGTAGAGCCTTATGTCTGATAGCCGACGTCACCCAAGAATCCCGATGAAAGCGCGAGTTAAAATCTCTCATGAGAGCTTTGGAGAGGTTGTCGCCTCAACCAAAGATATCTCTGATGGAGGGGTTTTCCTACTCACGGATAATTCTGATATGCCTGCCATTGGTACTGTGATTCAAGGGCAAGTTCAAGGCTTAACAGGTGATGCCCCGATTCTGAATATGGAAATCATGCGCAGAACAGAAGAGGGCATTGGCTTACGTTTTATTTTGGATTGATCGCCGAATTCACTTCTTAACTTTTTACATAATTGCATGGAGGTTGCGATGCGAGCGCATATTGCATTTATCTCTGCGACAGCAATGGTCGCTTCATTAGGTTTTTCCCATATTTCTCACGCCCAAGAAAATGTTCGCGCGAATTACAACGAGCCAACCAGAGGCTTTTATATCGAGCATGGAACGGTTGCAGATCATCGTGAGGCGTCTATCGAATTGCACTCAGGATCAGACAATATCAATGCGGGTGGTGGCGTTCGATTAGGTTTGCCAGGAGCAGAATTGATTCTGAATAGCGGCCTAAATAGCTATGACGAAAACCAAGTAATGTTGAAATATGCAATGCCTGACTTAACGCTCGATGAGAGTGGAGCGCATCCATTTAGATGGAGTGTGATCGGTGCGTTTTCGCATACTGATTTAGAGAATGAGCAAGGCCAGACAGTGCTCGATCAATCTAATTTAAAACTTGGCGCAGCCTTCACTGTTGATGCTGATGCGGGAACATTTACCATTGCTCCACGTTTTGTATATGCAGATGGTGATCAGAAAGACGATAACTTTTTGGAGCTAGATGTCGGTGCATATGTTGGCATTATTGATACGCAAGCGGGGTTGTTTTCTGCAGGTGTTGAAGCCTTAATGACAACCGCGGATAACACCGATAATACTTATACTTTAGGTGTGCGTTGGGCTTACGATCAGAAGTTGAATGTTGATATTGTCCCTGTGGTTTATAGTAATGACGAACTGTTTGGCGTACCGGGCTTAGTTCGTGTGAACTATCAGCTTTAAAATGAGATTTCATCAAAAAAGGCAGCCAGTTGGCTGCCTTTTTTGCATCTGAGCGTTTGATCAGTAATTAGTGCGCTACATCCCAGCTGTCGCCAATTCCCGCTTCGACAATCAGTGGCACGTCAAGATTTGCTGCGCCCATCATGAGCTCACTGAGTAAGCTTGCAATCTCTTCGACTTGATCTTCTCGTACTTCGACAATGAGTTCATCGTGTACCTGCATGATCATCTTCGCATCAAGCTCACTAGAGGCTAGTGCGGTTTCAACATCTAACATTGCGCGTTTGATGATATCTGCAGCGGTTCCTTGCATAGGTGCGTTGATCGCGGTTCGCTCGGCTGCTTGTTGCATCATTTTATTACGCGCGTTGATATCAGGAAGATACAAACGGCGACCAAACACGGTCTCAACATAGCCATCATCATGTGCTTGCTTGCGAATACGATCCATGTAATCGAGCACGCCTGGATAACGCTCAAAATAACGATCAATATAATCTTGAGCTTCGTAACGCTCTACCTTGATCTGCTTAGCTAGACCAAAGGCAGACATTCCGTATATCAAGCCAAAATTGATGGCTTTTGCCTTGCGTCGTTGATCACTAGTGACCTCTTCGAGCGCTACTTCAAATACTTCTGCCGCAGTTGCCTTGTGAACATCAGCACCGTGAGCGAAAGCATCTAACAAACCTTTGTCTTGAGAGAGGTGGGCCATGATGCGCAGTTCAATCTGAGAGTAGTCGGCTGCAATGAGCTTATAGCCTTGCTCTGCAACAAATGCTTGCCTAATACGGCGTCCTTCAGCGGTACGAATCGGTATGTTCTGAAGATTTGGGTCGCTTGATGATAAGCGTCCGGTGGCCGTAACTGCTTGGTGGTAAGACGTATGAATGCGCCCAGTGCTAGCATTGATCAGTTGCGGAAGTTTGTCCGTGTATGTGGATTTGAGCTTCGCAAGGCTGCGGTGCTCTAAAATCAGTTTTGGAAGAGGGTAATCGAGAGCGAGCTCTTGTAAGACCGGCTCTGCCGTCGATGGTTGGCCCTTCGGCGTTTTTTTGATGATCGGCAATTCAAGCTTTTCAAAGAAGATGGCTTGTAATTGCTTGGGAGAAGCCAAGTTGAATTCTTCTCCAGCAAGCTCATAGGCTTCTTTCTCAAGCTCGCTAATGCGTTGTTCTAACTCTTGGCTTTGTTGTGCAAGCTTGTGCGCATCGACCTTTGCTCCGCGACGTTCGATGTTAGAAAGCACGCGAACAAGTGGCTTATCAATTTCTTGGTAGACAGACAGTAAACCTTTTTCTTCTGATAATTGCGGGAACAAAGCTTCGTGAAGTTGCAAAGTGATGTCAGCATCTTCGGCTGCGTAAGGCCCAGCTTTCTCTATATCAATCTGATTAAAGGTAAGCTGCTTCGCGCCTTTTCCCGCGATATCTTCATAGTGAATAGTGGTTCGATTTAGATATTTTTCTGCCAAGGTATCCATATCATGGCGCGAGCCGGTCGAGTTCAATACATAAGACTCAACCATGGTATCGTGCTCAATACCTTCGAGTGTGATGCCATGATTCAACAGCACATTGCGGTCATACTTTAGATTTTGACCAAGCTTTAAAACAGCTGGATCTTCAAGTAAGGGTTTCAAGCTTGCGAGTACTGCATCTTGATCTAATTGTTGCGGTGCGCCGAGATAATCATGTCCAAACGGAACGTAAGCGGCCTTTCCGGCTTCGCAGCTAAATGAAACGCCAACAACGCGTGCTTGCATGTAATCAAGGCTGGTTGTTTCGGTATCGAATGCAAAATATGGTGCAGCCTTTAAGCGTGCAAGCCAATCATCGAACTGTGCTTGCTCAAGCACAATGTCGTATTCTTTTTTTACCTCGACGGCTGGCGCCTTGTTTTCTGAATCAGATCCTTCAGAGGGGGTACCCGTTGCGTCGAGAGCGTTTAGAAGAGATTTGAATTCAAACTCGGTATATAACTCACGCAATGCATCTAGGTTTGGTGACTCTTGCGTAATATCACCTAGATTTTGCTCGAGTTCGATATCGCATTTAATGGTCGCAAGTTCATAAGAAAGTGGCAGCAGTTCTAAGGCATTACGGAGATTCTCTCCAATTTTTCCGCCCACGCTATCTGCGTTTTCCATCACGCCTTTTAAGCTTTCATATTGCCCCAACCATTTCACGGCAGTTTTTGGACCACATTTTGGAACACCAGGAATGTTATCAACCGTGTCGCCGACGAGCGCTAAGTAATCGATAATTTGATTTGGTTTAACACCAAATTTTTCGACGACGCCTTCCTCATTCATATAGGTGTTGGTCATTGTATTCATCAGCGTGACATGCGGCGTGACAAGTTGCGCCATGTCTTTATCGCCGGTCGATACAACCACATCATGCTGCGTGTCTGTAGCTTGTTTTGCTAATGTGCCAATGACGTCGTCAGCTTCAACGCCCGGAATAACGAGTAGCGGTAATCCCATAGCCTGAATAATGTCGTGAATCGGCTGAATTTGGGAACGTAAGTCGTCCGGCATTGGGGGACGATTGGCTTTGTAGTCCTCATACATTTCATGACGAAAGTTTTTTCCTTTGGCATCAAAGACAACAATGATCTTAGAGTCAGGATAATCGCTTTGCAGACGCTTCATCATATTGATGACACCTTTGATTGCGCCTGTGGGTTGTCCTTTTGAGTTGTTGAGCGGAGGAAGCGCGTGATACGCGCGGAATAAATAAGATGAACCGTCAACGAGAACGGTAGGTGCCGATGTTGTCATGAAATTGGTCTGAATAAGTCGTTGGGAAAGTTTGCTATAGTAAGGAAAAACGTGCCAAGCTTAAACCTCAATTCCATCTACACTTTGAGTTAATTTCCTCTCGAGAACTTATTATGCAAACCCTATTAAAATTCTGTGCAGTCGCTGCAATTATGTTGGCTTCTTTTTCGGTTCCACATCTTAGTGCGGAAGACTTAGCGACTGGTGAGCAGCCTGATATCGTGATTCGAGAAGAAGAGGATAAAACGTTCTACGAGTATCGTGTAAATGGCATATTAAAAGAGATCAAAGTCGTGCCAAAAGTTGGCTCTGAGTATTACTTAGTTCCTGCCGATGGCGAGGGCTGGATTCGTGAAGAACGCTCACAAATGTTAGTGCCTAAATGGGTTCTTTTTGAATGGTAAGAGAATAATCTAAAACTTAGTATGATTATTCTAAACCTGCTTGTTACTCTGTCTTCAACTTAGGGAGTTGCTCGAAAAAACGAGACTGCCTTGTTATTACGAAATCTAGGGATGCTTAATAAGCGAGGAAAATATCATGGCGAATATCAAAAACTACCAAGAACAAGCTCAAGAAGTTGTAGCAAAAGCAATCGACGCAGTTGAAGGTCAATACAAGGCTCTTGCTGGTGCGTCTTTCGGTTATGCTGAGAAGTACTACAACGTAGAAACCGTTAAGACTAAGCACGATGAGTACTTGGCAATCGCTTCTGACAAAGCGCGTGAAGTAAACAAAACTGTTGGTTCATTCGCAGCAGATTTGATTGCTAAGTTTGAAAAAGAAGCTCCAGTTGCTAAGAAACCAGCGGCTAAAAAGCCTGCTGCTAAGAAAGCACCTGCTAAGAAAGCGGCAGCGAAAAAAGCGCCTGCTAAGAAAGCAGAAGCTGCAGCTTAATCTGTAGTCAAAACGAAAAAGGAGGCCTAAGCCTCCTTTTTTTTGTGTCTGAATATTTCCTATCTGTCTATTTATCTTTCTAGCGAGCGCCGGCTTGCTGCGCGGATATACCTTCAAACGAAACGCGTGCGTTTACGTTTAGCTCAGAGAGGTACGCGTTTATAGCGTTTGCGCGCTCCTTCTCTAGGGAGCGATGCATTTGATTATGCACGTATTCGTTTTGAACATTCTTCCTCATTAGAACAAACACCTCGACGTTCTGATCCGAATTCCAATCGGCAAACAAATCTTGGAATGCTGTGCTTGCAGAGCGATTCAATGCACTCGCCCCTTCAGAGAATAGCAAAGCACTATCAATCACTACTTTGGGTGTTGGCGCATTTTTTTGTATTTCTACATAGTGGCTTAAGTTGTATGAGCTCGTCCGCTCAATTAATAGCTTTGATATATCGGGCGCCGGTGTTGCAAGCTGTTTACTTATAGACTGGTCGCTTACGGTTGGAGCAGCATGCGTGGCATCTTCATTTACCAAGCTTGATTTGATTGAGCTCAGGTAGATGATCAAGCAGACAACTAACGATAGCGCTGCAAGGTTTATGATGCTGTTGTCGCTGGTTTTAGTTCTAGCATGAAAGCTGAAACGTGCTGAATCGATCGCGATGCTCATGTTATTTTTTAGGAAGCTTTACGTGTTGGGAAAATAAAGCTTGAAGGCTTTTTAGCTACTTTGTTTGCCGGCTTGACAGGCCCTTTGATGTGATCGAGCCCGTTTGTCATGGCTTCAAGCACGGATCGAATTTGTGCCGGCGTTTGGCCTTGGCTAATCATCATGATGCCTTCAGCGTGAATATTTAAGGCGTCATGATGTATTTCCATTTGACGATACAAGCGTTCAATCAAAGGTTTGCAAACAAAGCCCTGTACACACAAAGCGAACGCTAATGTTGTTAGCGGCGCAAGAGCTAATTCAGCTCCTTGTAGAGACATGAATTGAAGCTGTCCGATGAGCGTCATGACTGCTACAAATATAGCAATAGTTAGTAAGTTTGTATTAAGAAGTTCCAACTTATTGATATGCTGCTTTCGAGCTTGAATGGCTGATTTTAGCTGCCATTGAAGGGTTTTTTGCAATTCGTCTTCTCCGTATTCCTCACGCACAGCGATGAGTCCTGTGCGCAATAAACTTGGCGACATATTGATGAGTTCGCGATCGATAAAATTGAATTGTTTGCGAAACCAAAGCTTAGAAAATGCCACGATTTGTATGAGTGCTTGTTGCTCGTCGGCTTCAAGTTCTGCGTGATCCTGACGCAGCTCGGTGTAAGCGGACTTCGCTTCTTTCCATGAAAGTGTTGCGATAATAAAGATCGAGCACAAAACAATAAAAATAAAGATGCTCAGTAGACTTAGCCACATGGTCGTTGCTCCAGTGATATGACAGCATTTTGACAAAAAGAAATATTTGTCAAAATAAAGCAAAAACTAAGCCTGTTTTATGCGAGTCGATTTCTTAAGGTTTCGAGACGACTTGGTGTACCAACATCTAGCCAGTACCCATCTAATGTTGATGCCTGCAGTTGATGAGATTGCGCTAGCTCTTTAAGCATTGGTCCCAAGGGCGCTTTTCCTTCAGGCAGATTTTTAAACATGCTTGGCCGGTATAGGCCAATACCGGAATAAGTATGTGATAGAGGCGCGATGAGCGTGGCGAGTATCTGTTTGCTGTTAGTGCTATCGATTCCGAAATCACCCTTAGTATTGTGCTCCGGGTTTTCGCACAGAAGGATGTGCGCTTTTATCTCTTTACCGATCTTGTTTTCTAATAAAGACGTGAGAGGCGCTTCTGTGTAGACATCACCATTGATCAGCAGAAATGGCGTATCGGCCTCTGAATTTAAAAAAGAGAGGGCGTTACGGATGCCTCCAGCCGTTTCTAGCAGTGAGGCTTCATTGAATAATTGAATATTGAGTTGGTTACGCCAAACCGCATCGATATGACTTTCTATTTTCTCTCCAAGCCAATGGGTGTTAATAGCGATGTCTTTAATCCCAAGAGCTTCTAGTCGTTCTAAGTGAAGATCAATCAGGGTCTTGTCGCCGACTTTCAATAAAGGTTTTGGGCAAGTGTCTGTAAGTGGGCGCATTCTGGAGCCAAGCCCTGCCGCAAGAATCATTGCTTTCATGACGCTGTATTTTCTTGTGATTGTGCTTCGACGAAGGTCAGCATAGGTTCCTTGATGTGTTCCTCGAGAAGTTCTCCAAAGGCATGTAAGTCTTCATATGAATTGCACGCTTCGACAATGTAGGAGAATGTTCTTGGGATGTCTTTGAGATAGCCATACTTGCCATCACGAAGAGCAAGTCGCGCAAAAATACCTGCCGCTTTCATATGGCGCTGAATACCCATCAAATCAAACTGCTTTTTGAAAAGCTCTGGGGCAATGTTTGTGAGTGTTGAATGAGTGCCTGCAAATTCTGTCATGAGCTGCTCGACTAAGTCTTGATCAAGCTTGATATAGCAGTCTTTCAAAAGTGAAACCAAATCGTATGTGGCTGGACCGAATACGGCGTCTTGGAAATCAATGATGCCCACTTGATCTCCTTGCATTATGATGTTTCGTGAGTGGTAGTCGCGATGCACCAAACATTGTGTCTGCTCTAACGCACTTTTTATCAAAAGGGCTTGGGCGTTTTTCAGAGTAGTAAGTTGTTCTGGAGTTAAGGCGATTGAAAGAGCTGAGTCGATGAGCCAGTCACTGAATAAATCTAATTCGCGCTGCAAAAGCGCTTCATCGTAACTTGGCAGTGTCTTGTTGTTTGGCAATGTTTGAATGCGTTGTAATTCATCGAGCGCCAATGAATAGATGCGGTGTTGCGTTGTTTTGTCTTGTTGTGCAACACATCCATAGAACTGTACGTCACCAAAATCTTCAAGTAACAGAAAGCCATTTTCTAAGTCTTGTGCAAATAATTCGGGAACTCGAATTCCTTGAGCGCGCCATTGCTGTGTAATTTGAATGAAAGCCGTGCAGTCTTCTTTTTCTGGAGGTGCGTCCATCACGATATAGCTTCTTTGCTCTGCAGCATGACTTGCGCGGAAATAACGCCGAAAACTGGCGTCCCCAGCAACGGGTGTCAGTTCGATGTCTTGAGCGTTTTGTGGAGATAGTTGTGTCTTTAGCCAGCTTTCAAGAAGCTGAATTCTTTGAGGCATGATTTGAATGTCCGAATCGAGCGTGTGATATTTATATTTTGCGCTATGTTTTGCTCATTCTGTAACGCTCAGGCCAAGCATCCTAATCAAAAAGTTAAATGACATCAAAGGTGCCAAGGTTTATCATTTGCGCATTCAAACCCTCCCTCGTATTTTGCCTAGTTTTATTTGAGGTTCTACATGCCTTTTAGTTTGAAGCGTCCGAGCTTCTTTGTGTCGATGTGCGTAACATCGATGATGTTAGCGCATGTAGAAACGACATTGGCAGATTCCGCTAATTCAGCCTGTGCAACACCTGAAATTCCTGTGCTTTATCCTCAAGCTATGGGTGAGAGTTTGGGTGATCTATCGTTCGACCCAACTGTTACTGTGCATGCTGATTATGTCGAGTACAAAGAGAATAATCGTTTGGAGTTAGAAGGCCAGGTAGAGATTATTCGAGAGGGCTATTACGCAAGAAGTGACGCGGCGGTTATCGATCAAAAGCAGAACCAAGCCACCATGCAAGGCCATATTGTTATTCAAGGCCCGCAAATGCATATGACGAGCGATTCCGCGGATGTTGATTTGAACGAGGGAAGTGCGAAACTTCATAACGCCAAGTTTATTGATCCTGATACGGGTTTCCGTGGTGGAGCCGAACTGATTGATCAAAAACATGAGACGCTTCTAAGTATTGAAGACGGCAGTTTTACGACGTGTAATGGTGAAGAGCCTGATTGGTCGTTTTATGCGTCTGAGATTGAATTAGATCAAGAGCAAGGTTTCGGTACGGCAAGTCATGCTCGATTTACCATCAAAGATGTTCCAGTCTTTTATGTTCCTTGGTTTACGTTCCCGATTGATGAGCGTAGAAAATCAGGTTTTTTATATCCCACGATCGGCACCTCAAACGTAGGGTCGGGGCTTTATATCTCGGCTCCGTATTACCTGAACTTAGCGCCAAACTACGATGCGACTATTACGCCTAATTGGATTGGTGGGCGCGGCGCTTATGAAGAAGCTGAGTTTCGATACAAAAGTGCACTGCAAGAAACAACGCTGACTACCGGATACATCGACGAAGATAAGGCCTATATCAAAGATCAGGCAGCACTTGGTAATTTTGATGAAAGTGGCGAGCGCTGGGGTTGGAGTATTGAGCAAGATTGGTCGCTCGATACTGTGTATACCGACACCTCAGCTTATCTCAGCTATACCCAAATCAGTGACGATGATTATTTGGATGATCTTGATCAAGGCTTACAGGTCACGAGTGACGACCTACTAGACAGACGTTTGTCGCTGAGCCACACCGGCGAAAATTACCGCTTTGATGCCTTACTGCAACAATATAAATCTCTGAATATTAATACCTTGGCATCGGAGCAACCATATCAGCGACTGCCTGAGCTGAACCTTGATATCTATCAGGCATATCAGCATCTCGATGTCGACTGGAATAGCCAGTATGTTTATTTCTATCGTGAAAAAGATGACTTAGTTGGTACAGAGCGAGTGCGCGGTTCGCGCGCGCGTCATCAACCTCGATTGAGCGTACCTTTGCGTAATAGCTGGGCATATGCGACGCCAGCACTGAGTATTGACCATACCGACTATTATTTAGAAGACTCTGGTTTAGAGGATAAATACCAGTCTCGCACTGTTCCAACCTTAGAGCTCGACGCAGGCATGGCGTTTGATCGCACGCCAACGATATTGCCTGAAACCTACACAAACAGCCTCGAACCGCGTATCTACTACGTATATTCAGATTATGTTGATCAGAGCGATCTACCAAACTTTGATTCGACGATTCCGAGTTTTAATTACGATAACTTGTTTCGCGCGAATCGCTTTACCGGTGGTGATCGCGTGAGTGATGAAAACCGTTTGACCTTAAGTTTGACTAGTCGTTATACCGATTGGGAACGAGGCTTAGATGTATTGAGTGTGAGTTTAGGGCAGGTCACACAGTTTGAAGAGCAAAAAGTGGGTGCAGCTCAGAATCTTCGCGTATTAGATGGTGATTCCTTATTGGCATCAGAAGTCACTTTACGTCCTGATCACCTTTGGACGTTCCGTTATTCAAACCTATGGGATAGCAGTAAAAACGAGACGCAAGAAAGCGTGACGAGTGCGTCGTATTATAGCGAACACAGCAATACGATATTGAATTTAGCGCACCGCTTTCGACGTGGCGAAATCGAGCAAAGTGATACGTCGGTTATTTACCCCTTAAATGCTGAGGTGAGTGCGCTAGGTCAGTGGCGTTATGATTTAGGTTCTCATCGAACGATAGGCAGCTTGGCGGGTCTTGAGTACACGAGCTGCTGCTGGCGAATACAAGTTTTAGGACAGCGTTACCTGACTGACACGAGTGAAATGGATAATGCGATTTTATTCCGCTTCCAGCTCGGTGGCTTGGGTGGCTTGGGTGTTAATGATGCGAAAATGGACGGATTGATTCCTGGGTATCAACGCCGAGAAGACGAGATTAATTAAGGTAAAACTATGTTTGGATTGATCAAAATGAAGTGGCAGCAAAGTATCGCTCTAATGTTGACGCTTGCTGTAATGATGCCGAATATCGTGCATGCAAACGATGAACCGGAGCTACTAGATCGTGTACTTGTGATTGTTGACGATGACATCGTCATGGAATCAGAACTAAAACAACGACTGCGCCAAATTACGCAACGCTTGCAGGCGCAGGGTACCCGTTTACCTCCACAAGAAATCATGAATCAAAGAGTACTAGAGCAGCTTATTCTAGAAAGCATCCAGCTTCAAAAAGCTGACTTAGCAGGTATTCGTGTGAGCGATGCACAGCTCAACGAGACCTTAGTCAACATCGCAAGCTCAAGCGGTATGACCCTACAGCAATTCCAACAACAACTGGCGAAAGAGGGTGAAACCTATGTCGCAGCGCGAGAGCAAATTCGTCGTGAAATGCTCGTGTCGCGTGTGCAGCAGCGTGAGGTTGATCGTCGCGTCCGCGTGACAGAGCAGGAAATTAATAACTTCTTGAGTTCCAGTGAGGCACGTGAACGTTCAGGAACAGAATACTATATCGGTCATATTCTGATTTCAGTTCCTGAGGATGCTACGCCTGAACAAGAAGAAGCTGCGCAAGAACGTGCCGATGCCGTGTTAGCAGAGCTAAAGAATGGGGCAGACTTCCAACAAGTTGCGATTGCTCGTTCTGATGGCCGCCAAGCATTAAATGGTGGTGTTATTGGATGGCGTAAAGAGAATGAATTGCCATCGATTGCGGCCGATGTACTGCCAAACTTGGTGAAGGGACAACCTTCTGAGTTGATTCGTTCGGCAAGTGGCTTCCACATTATAACCGCTTTAGATAAACGCGGTGGAACAGAGCAGTGGGTTGAGCAGCGCAAGGTGCGCCATATCTTAGTGGCACCGAGTGCAATTCGTAGCGATCGTCAAGCTAAAGAGATTATCGACAAGCTCTACGAGCGTGTGATCAATGGTGATGATTTTGCAGAGCTAGCGAGATCTAATTCGGATGATCCTGTGTCGGCGATAGATGGTGGCGCTTTAGATTGGGTCAGCCCTGGACAAATGGTTCCTGAGTTCGAAGATGTGATGAACGCTACGAAGGTTGGTGAAATCAGTGAGCCATTTCGATCTAATTTCGGTTGGCATATCTTACAAGTTCAAGATAGTCGACAGCAGGATATAAGTGCCTTGGTGCAAGAAAACCAGGCAAGGCAGTTGATCTATCGCAGAAAATTCGAGGAAGAGCTCGTAATTTGGTTGCAAGAAATTAAGTCTGAAGCATTTATCGAGTTTAAAGATGAAACGCTTCGCGTAGAGGGCTTATAAGTGGGCGATACTCGAGCTCATTATCTTGCTGTCACGCCAGGAGAGCCTTCCGGTATTGGCCCTGATCTATGCGTACTTTTAGCACAAGAATCGTGGTCTACACCTTTAGTCTTCATTGCTGATCCTAAAGTACTAGTTGAACGTGCTGAGCAGTTAGGTGTGCCGTTTGAAGCGGTCGAGTATGTTCCGAATACCTCACACCAGTTAAGCTCAGGTCAAGCGTTTGTATGTAGTGTATTGGTTGATCAACCTGTTATGGCTGGGCACTTAGACGCTAACAACGCCGCTTATGTGCTTAGAACTCTCGATCGTGCTATCGAGGGTTGTCTTTCCGGAGAATTCTCTGCGATCGTAACAGCGCCAGTTCATAAGGGTGTGATCAACGATGCCGGAGTGAGTTTTAGCGGCCATACCGAATATCTCCAAGAAAAGTGTGGCGTCGATAAAGTTGTTATGATGCTTGCTAATCGTCATATGAAAGTATCACTTGCAAGTACTCACTTACCCCTTAAGGACGTCTCCCAGTCAATTACTCCTGAATCTTTACAGCGCGTTATTGAGATTTTACTTGCTGATATGCGCGGTAAGTTTGGTGTTGAGAAGCCTCGTATTTTGGTGGCTGGGCTGAACCCGCATGCAGGGGAAGATGGTCATATGGGGCGAGAAGAGATCGATGTCATTCAGCCCGTCATGGCTAGTTTTGAAGATGCGCCTTGCGAGTTAGTTGGTCCTTTACCTGCAGACACTCTGTTTACCCAAAAATATCTTGAAAACGCCGATGCAGTGCTTGCTATGTATCACGATCAGGGGCTCCCTGTTTTGAAGTATGCAGGCTTTGGCGAGTCAGTGAACATAACCTTGGGTCTACCGATTATCCGCACCTCTGTGGACCATGGCACCGCATTAGATTTAGCTGGAACTGGAAATATCGATACGGGAAGTTTGCGTACCGCGATCTCGATGGCTATAGATATGGTCAAAGCCAGTAACAACATTCTTAAATAGGTAAAACGAATATGGCTCAACGAAAGAAGCCCGTTGGTCATCAAGCGCGAAAACGCTTTGGACAGAACTTCTTAAGCGATGACGCGATTATTGCGCGTATTGTCAGTGGCATTAATCCGCGTCCGGGTGACCGCATGGTGGAAATTGGACCTGGGCTTGGAGCACTAACAGAGCATCTGTTAGATGGGCTTGATGGCAACTTACAGGTTGTTGAACTTGATAGAGATTTGATACCGGTTCTGCGTACCAAATTCTTTAATTACCCTGATTTCAACATTAATGAGGCTGACGCACTGAAGTTCGACTTTAATGCTTTAGCTGATGAAGAGCACCCTCTGCGCGTTGTTGGTAACTTGCCTTACAATATTTCGACACCTTTGATCTTCCACCTGCTCGACAATATCAAGCATCTGAAAGATATGCATTTTATGCTTCAGAAAGAAGTCGTAGAGAGAATGGCTGCTGTGCCAGGGCATTCTTTGTATGGTCGATTAGGCATCATGACGCAATATTATTGTCGGGTTCAGCCTTTATTTATTGTTGGGCCTGATGCCTTTGAACCTGCTCCAAAAGTTGATTCTGCGATCGTAAGATTAACACCGCATAAAGAGCTGCCGCATCCAGTCGAATCGCTTGAGCGTTTGCAGACGATTGTTAAAACGGCATTTACTAAGCGTAGAAAGACCTTACGTAATGCTCTATCGGGTGTGATTGAGCTGGAGGCGCTTGAAGAGCTAGATATTGATGCAGGCTTACGCCCTGAAAATTTAAGTCTTGCTCAGTATGCGGCCTTGGCCAACTGGAAGCCTTAGCTTCCAGTTTTCATCATTGCAGCCATTCCAATCACCTCTTCTGGGGCTTCGAATAATGGCAGCAGAGCCTCGTCGGCGTCCTCTTCACTCATACTAAAAAATTCGAACAAATCTTCAGGTGTCTTCTTGATCGTTTGTGGAATCACACCGTGTTTACCCAACATATACTGAGTGATGTGCAGTAACTTTGCGTATTGTGCGTGTTCATCATCATAATCTGGATTTTTCTGATGGCGCAGTGCCACGACCACTTCATCAGGTAAGGTCCAAACATTCATCAACATACTGCCGACTTGTTCACTTGTCAGCTCGAGACAGTAAGCTTCTAGAATCGATGGATCAACGTGTGCATTTGCCTCTTTATAACGACATAGAAGCGCGTGATGAGGTGGGAAAATATGCGCGAGTACTAAATAGCCAAAGTTATGAAGCAGACCAGAAAGATAGGCCATGCCATAGCTAGGGCGATAAGCAGGGCTGATTTTACGAATCAGCGCTGTTGTTCCTAGTGCCATCCACAATGCTTTTTGCCAATAGGGTAAGTAGCGTTCAGGCTCATCCGTGGGCAGATTAAGCGTGCGTCCCAGCGATAAGCCCATTGATAGGTTCATCACTAGATCAAAACCTAGTACGCGTACGATTGCATCGTGCACCGATTTAACTGAGCCGCTTGTACTATAAAACGAACTCGATGCCCAACTAACTACCTGTGCCGAAAGGCTTGGATCTTTTTCTACGATAGTCGACAGTTCTTCGCTGCTCGCGTCGGGATTTGCGCGTAAACGAATAATATCGCGTGCACTTTCCGGAAGAGGAGGAAGCTCTAGAGTATCTTCGATTCGTTGCTTGATACGAATCGTTGTGAACTTCTCAAGAGCCGTGACAATATCGACTTCATCTTTACGTGCGTCCTTGTGTTGATTGACTCTATCAATTGCTACCGAGAAGTCTCCGGTTTGTGCTTTCTGAAGCATCTTGTTGAAAATGCTTCGCTTAATTCGAATGAGATCTTTTGCTAAACCAATGTCAACGAAGGCGTACTCACTGGTATTTTCCTGGAGCGCATTATCAACGATTGTCGGTATGCCCGTGATGTCGGGGATGGCTGGGATCGCGTTAAGTTCATATTGGCTTAACAAGCTATTTTGATCGCTTTGCTCAACCACTTTAAGTTCACGACCCATACAATTATTGAGTAACTCCGGACAAATAAAGCGATCGGCTGGGAAAAGTACTTGGGCACGGCCTAGCATATCTGACATAAGCGTTAAGCAAACGCGATCAGCGTCATCTACATCGTGGCGTGGGATGATTTCTGGTGCCTCATAATCATTATGTTCTGCATATTGATTAAGTGAGTCGATGATAATAGCGGGAATGCTCATAGGCCTTGATACTGCTCCGTGAAATAAATATTGCCGGCATCGATACTGCGTAGCCGAACTCCATGTAGTTTTTAGTGTAGAACAAGATAATCAGACAGGCATAAAAAAGCGCGTCTTTGACGCGCTTTGTGAGCTGGTAAGGTGTTTTAGCAAAAAAACATCTGTGAAAGGTATTCAGAAAGAGCCGCTACATTGTCTGCTTCGGCTTCATTATGAGGTACGAAAATAGGCATAAAGCTCTCCAGTAATTATTGTTTGAAAGGGTTTGTGAACTTGAAATACTACGCAAAGTAAGAGGGCAAGGCTTGACTTGTTGAACCAAGTTGTTGACGATTTGTTTCAATCCTTTTGATGAGAGAAGCGTATTGAGTCAAGGTGTCGCGACTGAAGAATTAAAATCTGAGCTAAGCGTTCAGGCCGTCACTTGTCGCGCGTTATTCCTTCGCTTGATCGATAATGGTTACTCCGAATCCCTCTTACAATCTCGTTATGGGCTTTCCCTTTCTTACTTAGACGCTGAAGAAAATAGAGTTCCATTAGATCGCTATTATGCGCTTTGGCGTGACGCGGTATCGTATACAAAAGAACCGGATCTAGCCTTACAACTTGCCGCTGAAGAACTGTCTCAGAGCATGGGTTTGGTGGGGCATGTATTCTTTAACTGCAAGACCTTGAGAAGCGCAATTGAACACTACCAGCGCTATTATCGCATCGTAAACGAAAGTATTCAGATCGAATTGCAGAGTAACGATCAAGACTTTGCGATTTGTTATCACGTTAAAGAACCCGCGATCTATTCTTCCTATGAAATGGAGTACAGTCTTGCTCTAGCGGCATATCGTGCCAGAAGATTATTGCAGAGTGGTTTAGATATTCGTTACGTGAGTTTTCCTCACTCTAAGCCTGCTTATGCGGCTAGCTACGAAACCTTGTTCCAGTGCCCAGTAAAGTTTGATCAGCCAGTGGCCTCGATTGTATTTAACGCGGCATATTTAGATTATCCAATGCCTCGAAATAGCCCAACCTTGTACCGCGTGTTGACGGTGCATCTCGACCGGATTCTCGCATCTTTGAAAGCGAATCTTTCAATCAAAGAGCAGGTTCGACAAATTGTTGCTAAGAAGCTTTCTGATCCTAATTTAGATGCTGGCACTGTTGCTAGGCGTTTAAATATGAGCCGTAATACTCTATACAGAAGGCTAAAAAAAGAAGGTGTTTCTTATCATGAGATTGTGGATGAGGTTCGTTCTGAATTTGCGATTCGCAGTATAAAAGAAGACAAGTACAGTTTTACCGAGCTAGCTTTTTTATTGGGGTTCTCTGAGGTGAGTGCCTTTAGTCGAGCCTTTAAACGTTGGACGGGGGAATCTCCACACCAATATCAAATCCAAACAAAGTCCTTATAAAAACGAAAGATTTATTTCCATGGAATGGACAAACAATGCTTTTTAATCGAAAAACGCTCCTTAAATATATCGTTCTATTTTTACTTGGTTTTGGCTTAGTAATGAGCTTCCTTCCATTTGTTAAATCAATGAATCCTCCTAAAAATTCCATAGATAAATGGCAGGTGGAGATAGCCGCCTCAAACCTGGACTACGGGGAACTCAAAAAATTCGACAATGAGATTTGGGTGTACAGACGAACACCAGAGCAAATCGAATGGTTAGAAACCTATGAACCCGTCAAAACACAACCTTACATTCTGGAACGTTCCTGGTCAGAGAAATTTGATGGTAATTTTAGGTCGAAAGACAAAGAGTTTTTTGTTTTTAAAACTTGGGAGTCTAGAGGCAGAGTTTTTGTCCGTGAGCATGGTAACTGGGTTTTTTGTGGAGATCTTATTTATCATGGCGGGGCGATAGAGCTATCAAATGGCTTAGTATATGAGGGAGTTATTTCTTGTTCTTTTGGTCGCCAGTCTATCAATTTTGAAAACCATCGCTTCACTTACGATGTGGCTGGTATTTCTTCAAATGAGTATATAATGCCTTTGGCCGTCCCTTATTACGAAATAAACAGGAAAGGTAATATTGTTGTTGGTCCAAAGCCCTAATGCCTTTCTTAAAGGGTCTGACCCCTTGACGGGGTCAGACCCTATTCATACGATCGTTAAACCTCAGCAAATTGTTGTCTATTTCCAACCCAGCGTTCAATTAGCGCGCTTGATTGTCTTGGGTAGCGTTGCATTATTTGAGCAACCTGTTTGACGGTATCTAGCCAAGCCGCATCACGTTGAATGTCCGCAATTCTGAAAGAGACCAATCCGGTTTGTCGTGTCCCTAATACTTCACCGGGCCCGCGAATTTCGAGATCTTTTTCAGCGATCTTGAATCCGTCGTTGCTTTCTCTCATCGCAGAGAGTCTCTCTTTGCCGTTTTGAGAGAGCGGTGGGTGATACATGAGTGCGCAATAGCTCTTATGTTCTCCTCGACCCACGCGACCACGAAGCTGATGTAACTGCGCTAAGCCGAGTCTTTCAGGGTTTTCGATAATGATTAATGAAGCGTTTGGCACATCGACCCCTACTTCTATAACCGTTGTCGCCACGAGTAGGTCTATTTTTCCTGACTTGAATTGCTCCATCATGAACGACTTTTCGTCGGCCTTCATTCGGCCATGAACGAGCCCTACTGTAAGCTCTGGAAGTTGCTCGTTCAGCCATGCAGCGCTAGCTTCTGCAGCTTGGCACTGTAAGGCTTCAGATTCTTCAATTAATGTGCAGACCCAATAAGCTTGGCGACCCTCTTCGCAGATAGACTGTACGCGACTGAGGATGTCCTGACGTCGTGTGTCTGGCAGCACAAAGGTCTCTATGGCTTGTCTGCCGGCGGGTAGCTCGTCAATGACTGAGGTGTCTAGGTCGGCATAGGCACTCATTGCGAGCGTTCGCGGAATAGGGGTGGCCGTCATAATGAGCTGATGAGGTGTTGTGTTTTGCTTGCCTTTGTTTTTTAACGCTAAGCGCTGATGAACACCAAAGCGATGTTGTTCATCGATGATCGCTAATCCCAGTTCAGCAAATTGCACATCCTCTTGAAATAAAGCGTGTGTTCCGACCACTACTTGCGCTGATCCGTCTGCGATGCTGATAAGTTCTTGCTCACGTTTCTTTCCTTTCACTTTGCCGCTAAGCCAGCCAACCCTTATACCTAAGGGTGCAAGCCACGACTTGAAATTAGCATAGTGTTGTTCAGCAAGAATTTCGGTTGGCGCCATGAACGCGACTTGATGACCGTGGGACACTGCGCGCAACGCGGCTAGTGCTGCAACAACAGTTTTTCCAGAACCGACATCCCCTTGGACGAGCCTTAGCATTGGGAATGAATGAGATAAGTCGCCAGCAATTTCATCGCTAACACGTTGTTGGGCTCCCGTTAGCGAGAAAGGTAATGAATTCAAGAATTCATTTTTTATAGCTTCACTATCGCTTGTAGCGACGAATGCAGGTGATGCTTTGCTTTGAATGCTACTTCGAAGTTGCAGAAGGCTGAGGTGATGCGCCAATAGCTCTTCAAAAATAAGTCGTTGTTGATATGGGTGCTCGCCTTCTAGCAAGGCATGTTGATCAGCATCCGTTGGTGGCGCATGAAGGTAACGAACGGCTTCTTGAAGGCTTGGGAGTTGCAGATCTTTTAAGATCGAGCCAGGAATAAGTTCGGTTACTTGGTGTCTGTCTAGATAGCCTAAAGCGCTAGCGCATAGCTTACGTAAACGAGGTTGTTGCACACCTTCAGTGAGCGTATAGATAGGCGTGAGCTTTTCTGGAGGAGAGTGTTTATCACCAGGTTTTAAAACTTGATATTCCGGATGATAAAACTCTAAGCCTGTTTGTCCTAAGCGAGCTTCGCCATAGCAACGCACTCGTGAGCCATTGCTTAATTGTTTCGCTTGAGCAGCACTGAAGTGGTAGAAACGCAGCGCAACTTGCCCAGAACTATCTCTGACGTGTACTTCCAAACTTTTGCGTCGTCCGATAACCACGCGACTGCCTTTTACTTCTGCTTCAAACAGTACATGTTGGCCTACACGTATTTGTGACAAAGGTACAATGCGCGTTCTATCCTCGTAACGAAAAGGGAGGTGGAATATAAGATCCTGCACGCTATGTAAATCAAGCTTACTAAGCGTTAGAGCGAATTTTTCTCCAACACCTTTGAGTTGGGTAAGTGGAACTTCGTTGAGGCTAGCCATTATTGAATTTATTTGCTTGAAGCGTATGAGTATTGTTGGTCGCACATTTCTAGTAATGTTAGAGGGTTTTCATATGGAATGCAGTAGATAAAAGGGTGGGTATGCAGCACAAAAGTTTATTTGTTGGATTTGGACAGATCGCTAGTAAAGTCGCTTTGGGGTTTGAGTCGGAGCGATGTATCGATGTACTAAAGCGCTCGTCTATTGATGCTCCAGACCAATTTGCGTGTGTAGAGCATATGTTTTTGGGAGATATTAGTGAGGCAAGTACGTGGACGAATGTACCTGATAACTATAATGCGATTTTGTTTTGTGTCACGCCCGGCGGTCGGGGAGCGGAAGCGTACCGACGCGTTTTCTACAATGCCCTTACTCACTGCATAACGAAATTTAAAAGTTTAAAGACTCCGCCACACCTCTTTTTTGTCTCAAGTACGAGTGTCTATGCTCAGGATGATGACTCTGTGGTCGATGAGTTGAGTCCTGCCAACGGTATGAGTGAGACGAGTAAAGTGCTGGTTCAGGCAGAAAATTTATTGAGGGATAGCTCCCTGCCGAGCACTATTATCCGCTTTAGCGGAATTTATGGAGGTTCGCGTCGACGCATTATTGATCAAGTTTTGTCTCAAGAGCCTGTATTGAGTGACGCTCTTAGACGTAGCAACCGAATTCATGAAGAAGATGCAGTGGGTTTTCTAACATTTTTGATGAAGTCGCATGCGCAAGGTCAGGCACTGGATGAGCTCTATGTTTGTACTGATGATAATCCTGTCGATATGAACGAGGTGTATGCGTTTATCGCGAACAAACTCGATGTTAATCTGAACGACAGTCGCATTGAGGCAGTGAGGCGCAGGGCGGGAAATAAGCGTTTAAGTAATAAGAGAATGCAGGAGACTGGATATCAACTTAAATTCTCTTCGTTCAAGGAAGGATATGCAAATATGTTGGAAGTGATTGATCAATGAGCGCGCTTTTGTGAGGCGCGCTCACTCTTAATGTTTTATGAAAGGGTAACGATTCCATCCATTTCTACTTCTGCGCCTTTTGGCAATGCAGCCACGCCGATCGCAGCGCGCGCTGGGTAAGGTTTTTGGAAGTAGGTAGCCATTACTTCATTGACCGCGGCAAAATTACCTAAGTCTGTGAGGAAGATATTTAGCTTCACGATATCTTGAAGTGAACCACCAGAAGCTTCACATACTGCTTTTAGGTTTTCGAACACGCGCTTAATTTGATTCTCGATGCCGCCACCAACAAGCTCCATGCTCTGTGGATCAAGAGGAATTTGACCTGAAAGGTACAAAGTATTACCTGCCTTCACTGCTTGCGAGTAGGTACCAATCGCTGCTGGTGCAGCATCTGACTGAATAATTGATTTGTTGCTCATATCTAAACCTTACCTATTGTTGCGCCAAATGTAAATGAGCGCCTTTAGTGATTGATAATTCTTTGAATGCGAATCACCGCTTTAATGTTACGTAGTCGGCGAATCACACGAGCAAGATGGCGTCGACCTTGAATGTAGATGACGGCCTCTATCGTGCTCATATGAGGGTTCTGCTCGCTGACACCAATGTGTTCGATATTTGCCTCGGCGCGAGTGATTGCAGATGCTAACTCGGCAATAATGCCGCGCTGTCTTTCGAGCTCAATACGCAATTCAACCGCAAATTCATCCGTAATATCCTTGACCCAAGATAGATAAAGTCGGTCTGGCGCTTTGCTAAGGCGCAGTGCTTTTTTGCACTGTTCTGCGTGAATGATAAGGCCCGCACCAGAATTTGAATCCGGTAGCCCGATGATAGGGTCGCCCGGAATTGGGTAGCAGCAGGAACTGAAGCTGACTTGCATGCCTTCTGTTCCTTTGATGATCAGTTTTTGTTTTGCAGGCTCTTCGGTTTCGCTACTTATTTGACTTGCATCTTCTGCAGCGAGCTGACGCGCAATGATATAAGGCATGCGCAATCCTTGGCCGACTAGAATCAGTAGCTCATCAAGTGAGTTTGCTTTGTTATGATCGAGCACGTTGACTAAGTGGGTTTCACTGATGTTTTCCCAGCTTAGGTTGATGCTGCTCATTGAGCGTTCAAGCAGGCTCTTACCAAGAGATAGATTTTCTTCGTGTTGCTTCAGCTTGATAAAGTGACGAATACTACTTTTTGCCTTGCCTGTGGTGACGATATTTAGCCATGCAGGGCTTGGTTTTGCGCCTGGAGCCGTAATAATTTCTATCGTTTGACCGCTCTGCAAAGGCTCGCTTAATGAGGCAAGTTGTTTGTTGATGCGACAGGCGACGCATGCATTTCCAATGTCAGTATGAATGGCATAAGCAAAGTCTATCGGTGTTGCGCCAGCTGGTAGTTCGAGAATTGCTCCTTTCGGTGTGAAGACATAGATCTCGTCTGGGAAGAGATCAATTTTAACGTGCTCGAAGAACTCCATTGAGTCGCCAGCATTTTCTCGAATCTCTTTCAGGCCACTCAACCAGCGATCTATACGGGCTTGGTTTGCAAGCGCCATACTGGAGTCGTCTTTGTATTGCCAGTGAGCCGCGATCCCGTAGTTGGCAAGGTCTTCCATCTCTTGGGTGCGAATTTGCACTTCGATGTTCACATGCATACCGAATAGCGTGGTATGCAGTGATTGATATCCGTTTACCTTAGGGACGGCAATATAGTCTTTGAAGCGGAAAGGTAGAGGTTTGTAGAGCGCATGTAAGGCACCGAGAATGCGATAACAATCGTCTTCAGATTCAGCAATAATTCGAAAAGCATATACATCCATAATTTCATGGAAAGAACGATGCTTATACTTCATCTTCTTATAGATGCTGAAAAGATGCTTCTCTCGACCGATAACCTCGCCAGTAAGATGTCGCGTTTTTAGCTGACTCTCGATTTTACCTTGGATATCTTCGATGATTTCGTTATGGCTTCCGCGAAGCTTTTTGACCGCTTTGCGAATGTATTTGGAGCGCATTGGGTAGAGCGCTTGGAATCCAAGATCTTCAAGCTCGGTTCTAATGCTGTTAATGCCTAAGCGATTTGCGATCGGTGCGTATATATCTAGCGTTTCTGTGGCGATCCGCCGTCGCTTTTCATGATGCAATGGACCGAGCGTCCGCATGTTATGAAGGCGATCTGCAAGTTTAACCAATATAACGCGAATATCTTTCGCCATCGCCAACGTCATTTTCTGGAAATTATTGGCTTGAGCTTCAGCTTTAGATTTGAATTCTATTTGTGTGAGTTTACTCACCCCGTCGACCAGTTCCGCAACGGCACTGCCAAACTCTTCGGCTAATTCGTCTTTGCTAGTTTCGGTGTCTTCTATGACGTCATGCAGCAATGCTGCCATGAGTGTTTCGTGATCAAGGTGAAGGTCTGCGAGAATATTGGCGACAGCAATAGGGTGAATAATGTACGGGTCGCCACTGCGTCTATATTGCCCTTCGTGCGCCTCTTTTGCGACGTAATAGGCGCGTTCAATCAGTCTTACCTTGTTGGTGTCTAGGTAGGACTCGGCTCTCTCGATTAAGCCATCAATATCGGGCACGCTTTCTCTGCTCACTTGTGCGGAATGAAGAAATAAAAAAAGCCGAACGGCTAAAGCTGTTCAGCTTTTTATAAGCTCACCCTAATGATATTTGAGCGAGCTGTTTTTTCAAGCGTATTATCGCAAAGAAGTTATTCTTCTTCGCTAAAATCAACATTACCTGCGTTGATATGGCCTTCAGCGATTTCACGAAGCGCTAATACTGTTGGCTTGTCGTTTTCAACAGGAACCATTGGCTCTTGCGCAGTGTTTGCAAGTTGACGAGCGCGCTTGGTCGCAACCATGACAAGTTCAAAACGGTTGTCTACATTTTCCAAACAATCTTCAACGGTCACTCGTGCCATTTAATTTCACCTCTAGAATTCGAATATAGAACTAAGCATAGCTCAAAAAAGAACCGCGCATTCTATGTTAGTTGTACGCTTAAGACAATAGATCGTTGAGTATCTCTTGATGACGTTGTTTTTGATCTACTAACAATAATCTTTGAGCGGTAAATATAGCGCCTAATTCAGCCAGCGCTTGGTCGAAGTTTTCGTTTACAACAAGGTAGTCGAACTCTTCGTAATGACTACACTCTGAAGCGGCTTCTTGCATACGTAGCTCAATGACTTCAGGTTTGTCTTGACCGCGGCCTTCGAGTCTTGCGTGCAGTGCAGCCTTGGATGGCGGAATAATAAAGATGCTCAATGCTTGTGGGAATTGTTCGCGTACTTGGCGGCCGCCTTGCCAGTCAATTTCTAGAATGACGTCTAGGCCTTGATCAAGTCGGCTCTGTACCCATTCTTTTGACGTGCCATAGTAGTTACCGAATACTTCTGCATGCTCGAGAAAGTCGCCTTGATCGATTAAAGATTTAAACGTGTCGGTGCTAACGAAGTTGTAGTTAATGCCGTCTTCTTCACCAGGACGTTTGTCGCGAGTAGTGTGAGAAACAGAGACGGTGATGTTTTTGTAGCGATTCACTAACTCGTGAACGAGACTGGTTTTCCCTGCACCGGAAGGTGCGGCAATTATGTATAACTTGCCTGAAGTATGCGTGGTCGTCATTGATCGCTTATTCCCTACATTAAGAGTAATGCTGCCGCGAAAATTTACGCAAGAGGCTGTAAATCGGCGACTGATTTAAGCCGGCACAGTTTACAGCCACTTTGGCTATAAAGATAGGGAGTAAACGATAGTCTTTACTCGACGTTTTGCACTTGCTCTCGCATTTGTTCTATTAATACTTTGAGCTCAACAGCTGCGCGTGTTGTGTCGGTCACGATTGATTTAGATGAGAGGGTGTTGGCTTCTCTGTTCAGCTCTTGCATTAGAAAGTCGAGTCGGCGTCCAACAGGTTCTTTCTTCTTCAGCACTTTTCGGACTTCTTTTACATGTGCGTCTAGGCGATCTAACTCTTCATCAACATCAGACTTTTGCGCAAGGACGACCATTTCTTGTTCGATACGTTGTTCGTCCAAATCAACACTGAGCTCAGCAAAGCGGTTACGTAAATTTTCACGTTGCTGTTCTAAAATTTGAGGCAGCTTGCCGCGGACCTCAATTACGATGTCGTCAATCTTGCTTAAGCGGTCTTCAAACAGCGGCGCTAGTTGCTCACCTTCGCGCTTGCGATTGTCGATCAGAGTGTCTATCGCTTGCGCAAATGCCGATACGCAGAGCTTCATAAGTTCGCCCTTGTCCGCTTCGGTATGTTCAATGACGCCCGGCCATTGAAGAATCTCTAAGCTTGAAGGTTTGGCGCTGTGCTCAATATTGGAAGAGATCTCGCTCAGCGCATGATTGAGCTGCTTTAAGATGTTTGTGTTAATTGCGATGTCTTCATTTGCATGGTCGTTTGCTTGCCATTTCAATGAGCAATCTAATTTACCTCGTGCCAACTTTTTACGTAGTTGCTCGCGAAGCTGTCCTTCAGCTTCCCTAAATTGTTCTGGAATACGAAAGTTCGGCTCTAAGTAGCGGTGATTTACACTGCGAATTTCCCAAGTCAATGTGCCGCCTTCTGTGTTTGCTTCTTGTCGTGCAAACGCGGTCATACTTTTTATCATGAAGCTTCTCAAAGTGGTTTTGTAAACGTCTGAGAATCATAGTGGAAAGTGAGGGCGCGAGCCACGACAGAAAGTGTTAAACTCGCCGCAAAATTTTTCTAGTTTAGTTTATTTTAAGGGAAATGATATGCGTCCAAGTGGCAGAGCGTTAGATCAAGCGCGCGCAATTAAACTTACTCCAGGATATACAAAACATGCAGAAGGATCTGTGTTGGTGGAGTTTGGTGATACGAAAGTAATTTGTACTGCATCAATTGATGAGTCGGTGCCTCGCTTCTTAAAAGGTGAGGGTAAAGGTTGGATTACAGCAGAATATGGCATGTTGCCGCGTTCAACTGGGTCGCGCATGTCACGTGAGGCGGCGCGAGGTAAGCAGCAAGGTCGAACAGTTGAAATTCAACGTTTGATTGGCCGCTCTTTGAGAGCAGCTGTGGATTTGAAAAAGCTTGGTGAGCGAACCATTACGATTGACTGTGATGTGATTCAGGCTGATGGCGGAACGCGTACAGCCTCTATTACGGGCGGGTGTGCAGCACTTGGCGTGGCGTTAAATGGATTGGTCGAAGCAGGCAAGTTAAAGGAATCTCCGCTTAAGCAAAAAGTGGCTGCAATTTCGGTTGGCATTTATGAAGGTGAAGCTGTCCTTGACTTGGACTATCCAGAAGACTCTGCTGCTGAAACCGATATGAATGTCGTGATGACAGATAAAGGTGGTTTTATTGAAGTGCAGGGCACAGCTGAAGGTGAAGCATTTGAGCAGAAAGAATTTGACGCAATGCTTGCTTTGGCACGCAAAGGCTTAGGGGAAATTTTTGAGCTTCAACAGGCGCTTTTAGACGGTAACGCATAGTACTGAATTGTCAGAACTTAGCTACGTTCGCAGACTAGAGCGAAGTGTCGTGATGCGCTTTGCTCTTAATCTAAAAATGGGTGGTATTCTGATCTAAGTTGCAGAGTAACCGCGAGTGAAAAGAAGATTTAAATGAAGGGTAAGAGTTAGCGTCCGTGCTAATTCTCAGTTACATGATGATGTCGTAGTCGATGATCACTGGAGCATGATCTGAAAACCGCGTGTCGTAGTCGATAAAACCATCTTCAATGACATTGCTGACCGTTGCGCTAGTGATTTGAAAGTCTGTTCGAATCCCTGCTTCGCTTTGCTCTTCACCAGCCTCTTTTGGCCAATATGTGTACTCACCTTTGTGTTTGTTGACCTGACGAAAAGCGTCGACATAGCCGAGTTCGTCAAAGCTTTTATCAAACCACTCGCGTTCATGCGCTAGAAATCCGGCCGCCTCTCGGTCGTGGTAGTACTTGCTCGCATCGGTGACTTGATGGGCTGATTGGAAGTTTCCGGTATAAATGAACTGTCGGCGCTTACGCAGACATTTTTCAAGATGGTCTTGGAATACTTCCATGAATTTATCTTTATCTTCTTGCTGTTCAGCGTTGTGCATAGCTCCGGGGGCAAGCATTGAGGCTACGCTGACGTTATCAAAGTCTGCTTGAATAAAGCGGCCTTGGCGATCTGCTGGTTCGTAAGCGAAACCATACATAATGGCTTTAGGGAAGTGGCGCGTATATATGGCAACGCCGCCATCTTCTGGAAACTCGGCATCAAGGAAGTAAACTTCGTAACCTGGTGGGTGGTAAATGTCATCATCAAAGTCGTAGACTTTACCGCGAATGTCTTGGACGCAAACTACATCGGCATCGATTTCTTGCATCCATTCATAAAAACCTAGTTCAGCAGCTTGCTTCAAGCCATTTACGCTGATTGATACTACACGCATATCTGCCCCTTAATTTGAACGCGTGGTATGATACTCAATTCACATTTTTTGAAAAGAAATAACCGAAAATATTTACATTAAGGCTTTATCTATGTCGTCGAACCAAACTCTTAAACCACATCAACGTGAATTTATTGAATTTGCCCTTCAAAAAAATGTTCTTAAGTTTGGCGAGTTTACACTTAAGTCTGGACGTGTAAGCCCGTATTTCTTCAATGCAGGTTTATTCGACGATGGTCTTTCTCTCGCTAAATTAGGCGAGTTCTACGCTCAAACTTTATATGATGCATCTGCTGACTTTGATGTGTTGTTTGGTCCAGCGTACAAAGGTATTCCATTAGGTGCGGCAACTGCTGTGCAGTTATCTTCTTTGTTCCAGGATAATCGTCCATTTGCTTTCAATCGAAAAGAAGCAAAAGATCATGGCGAGGGCGGTACGATCGTTGGTGCATCGCTCACCGGAAAGGTCATGATCATTGACGATGTTATCACTGCCGGAACTGCCATCCGTGAAGTTATACAAATCATCAAAGCTGCTGGTGCTGAGCCTGCCGGTGTTATCATTGCGTTGGACCGTCAAGAGAAAGGCCAAGGCGAATTATCGGCAATTCAGGAAGTTGAGCGTGATTTCAATATTCCTGTTCTTAGCATCGTCAACCTGGACCAAATATTAGACTTCATCTCAAACGATGCAAGGCTTGGAGAGTACGCAGACAGTGTCGCCGCGTATAGAGATCGTTACGGAATATAACGGTTTGTAACGAGGCGCTTTTTGAAAGCATGGCTATAGTTTATTGAAAGGCTATAAAGTGCTGAATTCATAAAGAATGTGAGTGGAATAAAAATGAATCGAAGTCGTCTATTAATTTTTGTTGTTGTCGGGATGTTAGTTACGACAGCAGCATCGGCAATGCAGTTATATCGTTACAAAGACGATAACGGCAAAACCGTGATGGCTGCTTTGATTCCTCCACACTTAGTTTCTAAAGGCTACGATATTTTAAATGCTCAAGGCCGATTAGTTCAGCGTATCCCGCCTGCGTTGACCGAAGAGCAGATTCGCGAGCGCGATGAAGCCGCAGAAAAAAAGAAGCAAGAAGAACTTGCTGCAGCGAAGCAAGCTGAAGAGGACCAAAAGCTTCTTAAACAATACGGCACGCCTGATGCTGTTGTGAGCATTATGAATCGTCGTCTAGCTGAAATAGATGCAGTGATTGTTTCGCGAAAAGCGGCTATTGAAGCGTCTAAAAATCTCATTACAAAAAGCGAAGAGCAAGCGGCAAACATTCAACGAAGCGGTAAAAAGGTAGGTAAGCGAATTTTAGACGATATCGAAATGGCAAAAAAAGAAATTGCTGTTTCTCAAAGCGTGATTGAGCAGAGTCAAGCGTCTTACCAGCAAATTCTCAGTGAGTTTACTGTTGTCGTAAATCGGCTCGAAGTTCTAACCGGCACCAAAGCAAAAGACTTTCCTATCGAGCGCTAGCCTGTTCTTGTCCGGGCGAGTAGCGATTTAACCAATCGCTAATCCTTTTTTCTAGGAATCCTTCCGAACCGCTGCCTTTAGGGGCGCTTAGTTTTAATTGTCTGTAGTTGGCAAAGCCGCCAACACGAGCTCCAGCATTACGTAGTCGGGCTTTATCTTTTGCTTCGGGGGAAGATTCGTATATATCGAGGATGGGTGCCGGAAATCCTGCGCCTAGTTCGCTAGATAGTTCGATGTTTTGGTGCTGATTTAACTCTGGCGCAATAAATATGAGCGCAAATCCTTTGTCTGAAATTTCTGACTCTTTGCTTTGAATGAAATCAATTGCGAGCCCCGCGCTCTCTCCAATGGCAATCAGCGCTATGTTTTGAAAGCCTTGGCTTGCAAGAGAATTCATGCCCGCTTGAATATGCACGATTGCCCTGTCGTGATAAGGGCCAATTTTTGTTGAAAGTTCTTCGTCTTCTTTAAGATTGATATCGACGCTCTCTGATTCTTCGGGCTCAGCCGCAGGTTCTGCTTCTGCATCTTCAGTGGAAGGTGATTCTGCTTCTGGTGCTTTTTGGGCTCGGCTTCCCAATAAAGTGGCCTTTGTTATTGCTTCGTTGGCAGGGAAGGAGTCAAAAGACTTCGTCTCTAATTCACGCTGAGGGGTTGAGCTCAACTCAAACGTGGGAAGGCTGATCGATAAAGTCTGCCATCCGGTAAACGGAAGATACTCCCGCAAGGAACGAACGATATTAGGCCAGTCTGCATGCTGCGAGGTGTTCGGGATGATTAAAGCTGCGCCCTGAGTAATCGGGCTTTTAGGTTTAATGTTTAAGGCAAGGCTTTGATGAGAGCTCGCTGATCCTGGGTATTTAATGTCTAGCCAGGTAACTTGGTTTTCTGGGCTGGCCGCAGCAAGAAGTTTGGTAAATGCGCGTTCCTGTTGAATTAACGCTGGTAGCGTTGGGCGCATTTCTTCTGCTGAGGGGGCTTGTTCGGGCGCTTCTTGAGATGTGTTTTCATTCGACTGAGCAAGACCAGAGCTAGTTTCTTGGGCGAGAGTATTGGCGCTAACAATAAGGCTAAGACTAATTATTCTTAGATTTGACAGTATCTTGCTTGTTATTTTGTGATTGATTGCATACATTGCGCGCAAACACCTGTTCCCTTACTGATTGAGGTTGTCATGCCAGAATTCAAAATTGCTCCATCTATTTTATCGGCCGACTTTGCAAGACTTGGAGAAGAAGTTGAGCAAGTTTTAGAGTCGGGCGCAGATATTGTGCACTTTGATGTAATGGATAACCACTATGTGCCGAATTTAACGATTGGCCCAATGGTGTGTAAAGCTCTGCGTGATTACGGTATCAAGGCGCCGATTGATGTCCATTTGATGGTTCAACCTGTCGATGATTTGATTGGTCAATTTATTGAGGCTGGGGCTACTTACATTACGTTTCATCCAGAGGCGTCTCAGCACATTGATCGCTCTTTACAGATGATCAAAGACGGTGGCTGCAAAGCAGGTTTGGTATTTAATCCTGCAACACCGCTGCATTATCTTGATCATGTGATGGATAAGTTGGATATGATTCTTTTAATGTCGGTGAATCCAGGATTTGGTGGTCAAAAATTCATCCCGAGCACGCTCGATAAGCTCAAGTTAGTGAAGCAAAAAATTATTGAAAGCGGTTTTGATATCCAGTTAGAGATCGATGGTGGTGTAAAGGTAAATAACATTCGAGAGATTGCAGAAGCTGGCGCAGATACCTTTGTTGCAGGGTCAGCGATTTTCAATACTGATGATTACAAAGTGACGATCGATCAAATGCGTGCTGAATTGGCGGCTGCAAAACTAGGCTAATTGGCTTTCTTAGGGATAACGCGCAAATGAAACTGAGTGACTTTCAATTAGTGATGTTCGATCTAGACGGGACCTTAGTCGATAGTGCGCTTGATTTACATATTGCGTTGAATTTGTCTCTTGAAGAGGCGGGGTATCCATTAGTTTCATTGGACGATTGTCGTTTATGGGTTGGGAATGGGGCTGAAGTTCTCGTTAATAGAGCGCTTCAGCAAACTCTCGATGTGAGCGGTTCCCACTTCGACTTACATCGCGTATTGGAGCTTTTCTATAAGCATTATTCAGAAATTAATGGGCAGCATTCAGAGCTTTATGAAGGAACGCTTGCTTTGCTTGCGCAACTCAAAGAAGCAGGATGCTTTGTTGCCATTGTGACCAATAAGCCTGAAGCCCCTGCGAGGGTGCTGATAGATCAAAAGGGTTTAGTGGTTGATATGTTGGTTGGTGGTGATACGACACAAGAGCGTAAGCCAAACCCTCTGCCTCTTCAGCATTGCATGGCGCATTTTGGCGTTTCAGAAGATGCGTCAGTGTTGGTTGGTGATTCGATTAACGATTTTCAAGCGGCTCACCGTGCAGGAGTGAAAGTTGTCGGTGTAAGCTATGGTTATAATCACGGTCTGCCAATTGACGCAAGGAATCTGGATGCCTTTGTTGATTCGCTTTCAGAGCTGAGTTAATCTCACTCAACTGTGTAAACACACTACAATGCAAACAGAATTTGACGCATTAGCGCTAAGTGTCGGTCATGACGATTTATTCGGATTTTTCATTAATATCTAGTCCCTCTCAATGGAGCTTCTCTGCTTCATTTCGATGGCGATTTTGAGCAGCTGTAACTTACCACATAACACTTTGCCCAAAGATCGCTAGTCAAGGAAATACCATGAACGCAGAACAATTTTATGCCTTTGCCGGAGACGGCTATAACCGCGTGCCAGTTGTACGCGAAGTTCTTGCTGATTTAGATACCCCGCTCAGTAGTTATTTGAAACTCGCGGATGGCCCATACAGTTACTTGTTAGAGTCTGTACAGGGCGGCGAGAAGTGGGGGCGATACTCCATTATTGGTTTGCCTTGTAGACAGGTTTTGAAAGTCTGGGGGAAGACGATTCATCTTGAAGCAGATGGTGAGGTTACGGAGTCATTCGAGCATTCCGATCCATTGGCTTTTGTTGAAGAGTTCCAATCTCGTTTTCGTGTTCCAGAAATAGAGGGGCTTCCGCGTTTTAATGGTGGCTTAGTGGGTTACTTTGGGTATGACATTATTCGTTATGTCGAACCGAAGCTTGCTCACTCTTGCCCAGAAGATCCGCTTGGTACGCCAGATATTCTTCTCATGGTTTCTGATCAGTTGGTCGTATTTGATAATCTCAGCGGCAAGTTGATATTGATTCATCATGAAGATCCAAGTGTGGATGGGAGCTACGAGGTCGCTGAGTCTGTGTTGGGTGTTCTCGTTCATCGTTTAAGAACGATGCAGGCATCAGCGCCCGCGCAAGCAGGTGAGGCTCAGTCTGTTTCAGAAGAAGATTTTGTTTCAGGTTTTGAACAGCCAAAATATGAAGCGGCTGTAGATCGTATTAAAGATTATGTGCTGGCCGGCGATGTCATGCAGACTGTGCTCGCTCAGCGTATGTATATTCCTTATAAAGCTGCGCCACTCGATTTATATCGCGCTTTACGTTGCTTGAACCCGTCGCCATATATGTATTTCCTAAACTTAGGCGACTTTCATGTTGTGGGTTCTTCACCAGAAATATTGGCACGTGTCGAAGATGGGCTAGTCACGGTCCGTCCTATTGCAGGTACACGAAAGCGCGGTATGACCGAAGCAGAAGACTTGGCTTTAGAGCAAGATCTTTTAGCTGATCCTAAGGAGCTCGCAGAACACTTGATGCTGATCGATCTGGGGCGTAATGATGTTGGGCGTGTCGCGAAAACTGGAAAAGTTTCGCTCACGGACAAAATGATTGTTGAACGTTATTCGCATGTCATGCACATCGTCTCTAATGTGACTGGTGAGCTGAAAGATGGTTGCTCAGCCATGGATGTTCTTAGAGCAACATTTCCTGCCGGCACATTAAGCGGAGCGCCTAAGATTCGCGCAATGGAAATAATTGATGAGTTAGAGCCAGTGAAGCGTGGTGTATATGGCGGCGCAGTCGGATATTTGTCTTGGAGCGGCAATATGGACACTGCAATCGCGATTCGAACAGCCGTGATTAAAGATGATGTGCTTCATATTCAAGCTGGAGCCGGTGTCGTTGCAGATTCAGTGCCTTTAAACGAGTGGGAAGAAACCATGAATAAAGGGCGAGCCGTATTCAGAGCTGTGGCAATGGCAACGCAAGGTGTAGACAGTGTTTCTAATGAATCTGCAAAGGGGGATAAGTAATGTTGTTAATGATTGATAACTATGACTCCTTTACATACAACGTCGTGCAATATCTAGGTGAATTAGGCGCCGATGTGCGAGTTTATCGAAATGATGAAATCACTATTAAAGAAATCGAAGCGCTGAACCCCGAGAAAATCGTGATTTCTCCGGGCCCATGTACGCCAAATGAAGCTGGTGTTTCACTGCAAGTACTCGAGCATTTTAAAGGCAAACTCCCTATCTTTGGCATTTGCCTAGGACATCAAAGTATTGGACAAGCTTTTGGTGGATCTATTATCCGTGCTGGCCAAGTTATGCATGGGAAGACATCTCCAGTGCATCATAACAATGAAGGTGTATTTAAAGGTTTACCTAACCCAGTGACAGCAACGCGATACCATTCTTTAGTGATTGATAAAGATGCGCTTCCTGATTGCCTAGAAATTACTGCGTGGACCGAACATGAGGATGGTTCAATGGAAGAGATAATGGGTGTGCGCCATAAAACCCTAGATGTTGAAGGGGTGCAATTTCACCCAGAATCAATTTTGACTGAATGCGGTCACGAGTTGCTTGATAATTTTTTGAAGCGCGAGTCATAAGCAAACACCAACAATAAGAGAGACTAGTCATGGATATTAAAGATGCAATTGCTCAGATTGTTGAGGGGCAAAGCCTATCAACAGAAGATATGAAAGTCGTGATGCAGACGGTAATGACGGGCGAAGCGACCGATGCGCAGATTGGTGCTCTATTGATTGCGTTGCGTATGAAGGGCGAGTCGATTGACGAAATTACCGGTGCAGCGCAAGTGATGCGTGATTTGTCTGCCTCTGTAAATGTTGATGCTCAGCACTTAGTTGATACCTGTGGAACTGGTGGTGATGGCTCTAATTTGTTTAACGTATCGACTGCATCTGCCTTTGTAGTTGCAGCCGCAGGGGGCAGCGTTGCAAAGCATGGTAATCGTAGTGTTTCTAGTAGTACCGGAAGTGCTGATCTTCTTGAAGCTGCAGGTGTTAATTTGGGCTTAAGCCCTGAGCAAGTTGCGCGCGCAGTGCAAGAGATTGGTGTTGGATTTATGTTTGCGCCAGCCCACCATAGCGCGATGCGTCATGCAATTGGCCCACGCAAAGAATTAGCAATGCGTACGATTTTCAATATGTTAGGGCCAATGACAAATCCTGCTGGTGTAAAGCGCCAGATTATCGGTGTGTTTTCGAAAGCACTTTGCCGTCCAATGGCGGAAGTATTAAATCGCCTTGGCAGTGAGCATGTGATGGTGGTGCATTCTGACGACGGCCTTGATGAAATTTCTATTGCGGCTAATACCCATGTTGCAGAATTGCGAGATGGCGAAGTTATTGAATATGAAATTCGACCTGTTGCCTTAGGTATTCAAGAAGCAGCATTAACTGATTTAAGTGTGGATAGTGCGGAGCAAAGTCTTGCTCTCATTAAGTCAGCATTAGGCAAAGATGATGGCGATATCGCGCAGAAGGCGCGTAACATCATTACGATCAATGCGGCTGCTGCGATATACGTGTCTGGTCTAGCAGATTCGTTGAAGGCTGGTGTGTCAATGGCTGAAGACGCGATCGGAAGTGGTTTGGCCTTAGCCAAAATGAGTGAGTTAGCGAGTTTCTCACAAGTATTTAAAGAAGATTAAACGCATTAGCGAGAAGTTACATGAGCAGCAAAGTGAATGACAGCACACCAACGATTCTGCGCAATATTGTTGCGCGTAAGTGGGAAGAAGTAGAGGAGCGCAGTGCTGCGCTCGTGTTGACCGAGCTAAAAGCACAATCGCTTGATAAACCAGAGTGTCGAGGCTTTGTTGCATCGATTGAATCCAAGCTTGCATCTAAGCAGTCAGCCGTGATTGCAGAAATCAAGAAGGCTTCTCCAAGTAAAGGTGTGATTCGAGAAGACTTCCGACCTGCTGAGATTGCGCAGTCTTATGACAATGCAGGTGCTGCCTGTTTATCTGTTTTAACAGATAGAGACTTCTTCCAAGGGCATGAAGATTATTTACAACTTGCGCGTAATGCAGTCTCTCTACCAGTCATTCGCAAAGATTTTATGGTGTCTCCATATCAAATTTATGAGAGCCGCGTTGTAAATGCAGATTGTGTGTTGTTGATCGCTGCATGCTTAACCAAAGACCAGATGCAGGAACTTTCAGGTATCTCACATGAGCTTGGTTTAGATGTATTGGTCGAAGTGCATAATGCACAAGAACTCGACGTTGCGCTTACGCTTGATACTAAGCTTATCGGCATTAATAACCGCGATTTGCATAGTTTTGAGGTAAGCCTAGATAACACGTTTCAGTTACTTGAAAGCATCCCAGAAAATAGAATTGTTGTGACCGAAAGCGGTATTCATACATTGGATGACGTTCAGGATATGCGCAAAAATCAGGTGAATACCTTTTTGGTTGGCGAAGCATTTATGCGAGCCGAAAACCCTGGCGATGAGTTGGCGAGATTGTTTTTTTAAAGGCAATTTTTACAAGTTAACGAACAATCCTATTACGGAGGGTGAAATCCCTCCGAACATCTGATAATTTCTTATTGCGCAAACAAAAATAAAAGGACGCTATCATGAAAGTATTGGGTCTACCCACGCTTATTAAAACCCTTTTTGTTGCTAGTTTCGTTACCTTGATTGCATGTGCCGAACAAGCACAAGAGCAAGCAGTTGTAGAAACGAAAGCAGAAACAATTACTCTTAAGCTTGCTGAAACTTGGGGACCGAATTTCCCTATTTTTGGCGATGCTACAAAAAACCTCGCGACACTAGTCGACAAGATGTCCGACGGACGCCTTCAGATTACGATAGATTCTTCCAACAAACATAAAGCGCCTTTTGGTGTTTTTGATATGGTGAAGTCAGGCCAGTATGACCTTGGGCATTCGGCTTCTTATTATTGGAAGGGGAAAATCCCTGCAACGATGTATTTCACGACCATGCCATTTGGAATGTTGGCGCAAGAACAGTATGCCTGGTTCTATTACGGTGGTGGTATGGAGTTGATGGATGAACTGTACTCTCAGCACAACTTAATGTCTTTCCCAGGCGGTAACACGTCTAACCAAATGGGCGGTTGGTTCCAGAAGGAAATCAAAACGCTAGATGACCTTCAAGGTCTTAAAATGCGTATCCCAGGTTTTGCTGGTGAAGTGCTTGCAAAGCTCGGTGCGAAACCGACGAATATCCCACCGGGAGAGCTCTATACAGCACTTGAACGAGGCACTATTGATGCGCTTGAGTGGGTAGGTCCATCTCTCGATTTGCGCATGGGCTTCCATAAAATCGCACCTTACTATTATACCGGTTGGCATGAGCCTGGTGCTGAATTGCAGTTCTTAGTGAATCGTAAAACTTTTGAAGGTTTGCCGGCAGACCTGCAAGAAATATTGCGTATCGCCATGCGTACAGCAGCCTATGACATGTATATCCAGTCTACGCACGAAAGTGGTAAGAATTGGGCGACGATGCAGGAAGAGTATCCAAACATTCTAGTAAAAACTTTCCCTGAAGAAGTGATGTCAGCCATTATTCAGGCAAACGATGAGCTTCTTAAAGAGAATGCAGCAGCAGATCCGTTTGCCGCGAAAGTTCTTGCTTCCCAGCAAGAATATATGGCGAAAGTACGAGATTGGACCTTGATTTCAGACAAGGCGTATCTTGAAAGTACAAAATAAGTAAGAAGTGAGTATAAGGAGCCCGAACCTTGGTTCGGGCTTTTTTCTATATGATTGAACGATTAGATTGGTTTTGCCGTAAGGCAACTTCGCTATGTGGCTTTGTGGCCTGCATCTTGATGTTGTTCATGCTATTAAACGTCTTTTACGACGTGGTGATGCGTTATGTTTTTAATGATGTCTCTATAGGCATGCAAGAGCTCGAGTGGCATCTATTTGCGGCTGTATTTTTGTTAGGAACCCCCTACGCCATGCAGCGCGATGGTCATGTTCGTGTTGATATATTTTACGAAGGCTGGAGTGATCAGCGTAAGGCTATTGTGAATTTAGTGGGTGCGTTGACTTTCATTTTCCCTTTTGTCGCACTTGTTACCTATTACGGAGCGAGTTTTGCGCATGATGCCTATTCAATTGGTGAGGGAAGTGGTGACCCTGGTGGTCTACCCTATCGCTGGATTATCAAATCGTTAATACCTATCTCTTTTATCTTTATTGGTATCGCAGCTCTCGGCATGATGACTAAAGCTATTTTGGTCTTAAAAGGGCGTGCTCACTATCAGCAAGGCAATAAAGGAATGCTCTCATGATAGGCATTATTATGTTTTTTGCTGCGCTTCTTTTATTGATGCTGGGCTTTCCCGTTGCGTTTACATTTGCAGGCGTCGCACTTGTTTTTGGAGTGATTGCTGAAGGCTTTGATTTGTTTGCTTTCATGCCTTATCGCATTCAAAGCATTATGGAAAACACCATATTAATGGCGATACCGCTGTTTATTTTTATGGGCGTGGTGCTACAGAAAACCAAGTTAGCGGAACAATTACTGGTTTCTATGTCGCAGTTGTTTGGTCGTATGAGTGGTGGTATAGCGATTAGTACAATCTTAGTCGGTGCGCTCTTAGCTGCATCTACTGGTGTTGTCGGAGCGAGTGTGGTCGCGATGGGTTTGATATCGCTGCCAGCGATGTTGAAGTACAACTATGATAAGCAATTAGCGTGCGGCACCATCTGTGCATCGGGCACCTTGGGACAAATTATCCCTCCTTCAATCATCTTGATCATATTAGGCGATGTATTGGGCTTGCCGGTTGGGGATTTGTTCCAGGCGGCCGTTGCTCCAGGTTTGTTATTGATTGCTTTGTATATTGGTTACATTCTTTTTGTCACGCTTAGAAATCCAGAAAAAGCGCCTCCAATGCCACCAACTGAGGCCGTTGGCTTTGAGGCGATTAAAGACGCCTTGTTTTCCATTATTCCTCCGCTTCTGCTAATTGCATTGGTGCTAGGTTCTATTTTTGCGGGCATTGCGACGCCAACCGAGAGTTCTGCTTTGGGCGGTATCGGTGCGCTTGTCTTAGCTATGTTGTATCGGCAATTTAATTTGAAGATGCTTTTAGATAGTGCTCGTGAAACAGTGACCGTTACAGCGATGGTGTTTGCTATTTTGCTGGGTGCTACGGCTTTTTCAATGACATTCAGCTATACCGGCGGTGAAGAGATATTAGAGCACTGGTTAACGAATTTGCCTGGCGAGAAATGGGGTTTTCTTATTCTCACGATGCTTGTCATTTTGATACTAGGATTCTTTATTGATTTCGTCGAAATCTCTTTCATTATTGTTCCGGTGCTGGCACCGATCGCTGAATTGCTAGGAATCAGTATGCTGTGGTTTGCGATTCTCATTGCTATGAATTTGCAGACGAGTTTCTTAACACCCCCTTTCGGTTTTAGTTTGTTTTATTTGAAAGGGGTCGCACCGTCTAGCATTAGAACGAGCGACATATATCAAGGTGTGATGCCTTTCATTTGCCTACAAATATTGGTCGTTCTAGCTATCTTATTCTTTCCAGGATTTTTCGGTTTGCTCTAAAGTAGAACAGTTAGCGTGACGCTAACTGTTCAGATTTGCAGTGAAGATAATGTTCTTCGAATACAGAACCAATTAATAAAGAATCTTTATATTGCGCTGCGACGCTAGCGCCTGACAGCTGAGCGCCATCGCTCATATATAGCAAATTGATTTCACCGCTTACGGTATCGATTTCGTGTGCGATAGAAGGTGAGTGATTGCTGTGCTCAAAGGTATGCATTAAAAAGTAAAGCGCGCTTTGGTGAGAAGCAACTAGAAGCTTACCGGTATCTGACCATTCTAAATTGTCGACGATAACTTCAAGGTCATAGCGTTGAGTCGCTTTCCAACTTTCATCAGTATCTTTTGAATATTGGGTGATTTGAAGCCCGGTCGATTCCGCGACATATATTTTTCCATCTTCATCGATCGTAATGCCATTCGCCATATATAGATCATCCAGTGCAATCGTAGCTTTGCCATCTTTGTAATGAACGACATTGCTATTCGCTAAACGAAAGAAGTCTTCGACTTTTTCTTGTGGTGTGTGACGAGGGGCTCCGTGGTCATTTGTGACGTAGAATTCGTTTAAGGATGTAGCAAAAATGTCGTTAGGCGAAATAAATAAATCGGAGGTGACGCTCTTTAGTAAGGTCGCTTTATGCGAGCTTTCAAGCTCAAAAATATCGATTTGATGAAACGTAGTGCTTGGATGATTTACGACAAACAGATAGCGTTTTCCATTTTCTTTGAGAAGGGAAATTCCATGCGGATGAAATGCCTCTGGATAATTCGCTTCTATTTTAACCGGAGGAGGGTTATCGCTATTCAAGTCTTTTACCCATATAGCTCCTGGTGTTTGCGGGGCTGTGCCATATTTTAGATAGTCGCGGCGAGCGTCTGTGGCAATGAATGCCTCCCCAGTCGCTAGGTCAACAGTGATATCTTCTGGGCCAGCCTCAATTGCGACAGGTGCGCAGTAGTCAGTATTAACGTTAGCGATATCGTAGCCAAGATTCATGATTGGCCAGCTACGCCAAACAAAAACAGCAATGGTTATGAGGAATATGAATAATACGAGTTTTAGGATGTTCATTGTTATTATCTTTTATTGTTATCAACACGAGAAATCCTTATCTCATGCTTATTTCGTTAGCGCTTCTTAGGAGTCCATGCCCATACCATTTCCATTAGAATCGGCTCTTTCCCATCAGCATCTGTGACCGTAACGGATACGGTTGTTTCACCCTTATTGGATGATGTAATAAGCTTTATTTGTTCATCAGTTAAAGAAGCTTCTGCACGCATATTGCCTTTAGCTCGCTTAACATAGTCTGCCTTTATTGTCTTGATTACCGGAACGCAGTCGTCTGAGATGTTCATTCCTATTAGGTAGCCTGTTGCAGATTCTGCAATCAGAATGCTGGCAACAGCATGAACCGAGCCAATATGATTTTGTACAGACTTTTTGTTGGTGAGCGTTACGACCGAACGGTTCGTCGTTAGTTCTTCTACTTTGATACCGGTTGTGCCCGTGTATTTGACAGTTTTTCCGAAAAGCGTGCTTAAGGCTTTTGTTCGCATAAATTCGGGTAATTTATACACATTACTGACAATTGTGTTGAGTTTGTTGGGCTTTGCCACACAGCACTCCTAGTTTGTTTCTATGAATAAGTGTGCCGGCAGTTTGACCATCTGCTGTAGTTCTGTCAACGCAATAGATAAGTCCAAATATGGATCTAAATCACTGTAGATTCTAAGGAATGGTTTGTATAATCAACGCCGATTTTTTCGAGGAGTAATCTAGATGTCAGACTTAAAAGCAAAATTTGAAGAAACAGTAAACTACGTACAAACAGCTGAAGGTGACTTTCAGCCATCGAACGAGCTTAAGCTAAAGATGTACGCTTTGTTCAAGCAAGCTACAGAAGGTGATGTGACAGGTAAAAAACCTGGCATGATGGACTTCGTTGGTCGCGCTAAATATCAAGCATGGGAAGACCTTAAAGGTGCGAGTGCAGATGAAGCGATGCAGCAATACATCGATGCAATTGAAGAGTTAAAAGCTTAGGTCTTTTGAGTATTTGCGTGCTTTGCATAATCTGGTAAAGTGCGCACACTTAAATAAGAAAGATAGTTCAGGCGGTCAACATGGATGCGAAGATTGTTCTAGATGAAGCTCAGCCAGGGCTTGCGGATCGTATGACAAAAGTATGTCAGAAGAACGCTTTATGTGAGCGTACATTCCATACTTACGAGCAGTGGATCGCACAGTATCTTACATTTAATGGATTATCTAACCCCTTTAGCTTGAACGAGAAAAACGTGAAAGAATTTTTGCGACACGTGACGCGTCGTCTGTCTCCTTCGCGAGCTCGTCTTAATCAAGCGCGTCAGGCGCTCGAGTTCTTCTATAGTCAGGTCTTAAAGCGCCCATTAGAAGAGTCTGCTTACGCACTTCCATCTTCCAAATAAGCTTAGCTTTTAGGCAGTCTTAGTTTTTGCTTGAATCGAATAGTGCTTTCTATATTCGCTCGGCGTTTTTGCGCATGCCCTTTTAAACGCTAAAGAGAAAGCGCTGCTTGAGCTGAATCCTACTTTTTCTGAAATTAACTCGATACTGTCATCACTGTGTGAAAGTAGATGCTTGGCTTCTGCGATACGCTGGGTTGCAACTAATGTTCGCCAAGTAGTTTTTTCGTTAAGAAGGTGGCGAGCAAGTGTGCGTGAAGAGACGCATAATGCGTTCGCAGCATCATCGCGTGTCAGAATGTATTGATGTTGTCTCAGTAATTGCCCTATCTTCTCACTCAGACTCATTTTCTCATTTGTGTTGGGGAGAGCAATTTGTGTATAGCAGAGAGACTCTAGTGTTTGACTGGCTTGCGCATTTAACAGTGGCATAGGTAGATGAAGTAGCTTTTCATCGACAGTAATTGACATTACCTTCGATTCCACATTTACATCGCAAGACAATTCCTCGACGATTTCTTTACTTAAGACTTCATCACTTAAGCTCGTGCTCAGCTTCTTGATCGGAATGTTATGACCTGATGAGCGCATGATTGTTAAGCAAGCGCCAAAATCTCTAGAAATGTAGAAGTCTTTTAGCTCTTCATCCTCTGCATGAGCTATTTCCCATTGTAAATCGAAATTGTCGTTCTTAACATGATAATTGATGTTGGTGAAATGAAATACTTCTTGGCTATAACGAAGAGCAATATCAAGCGCGTGCTTGAGACTCGCGCTGCTAGCCATTGCTTGGCCGATTAATCCAAAGCTCGGTAGGCCTACCTTTAAACCGATGGCATAGCCAATGCGTGCAGGCGTTTCGTTGATATGATTGCATAGATTAAGAATGATAATTCGCTCTTGTTCTATGCTTGGCTCACAGGAGACGGTATCAAAGTCTTCGATGTTTAGTTTTGAGTTTTCTAGGCACTGCTCATGCATTAAGCCTTTCTTAAGACCATAACGAAGTAGCAGCCTACATTGCTCCAGTGCTAAACCAGGTGATCGAGTATATTGCGTCATTATGCTTACATCATTTACTGAGTTTTCAATCTAACACTTTGGTCTAATTCTGACTGTGGAAACTTTCTCAGAATTTTTCCTGAATTGATAACAAATAAAAAAAGCAGAGTCTTTACTCTGCCTTTCGCTCTTTAAAGCAGCTTATTAAAGAGTTGGGATCGTGACAGTGTTTTGCTCAGACGTTTTGTATTGGAAGTCTAAGTAAAAGTCTGCACTAGTTGGTGACTTGTAATAAGGATCTTTTGTATCAATCGCCATGACGACTTTGTGGCCAGCAGGGACATCGTAAGCTGTTGTTACCATGTCGAAATCAACGCGGACTTTATCACCCCAGTTCGCATCAGGAAGAGTGATAACGCCGTGTGTAATTAACTTACCCCAGCCCCAAGAATCCATATCGTACAAGTACGCGACGATCTGAGCTTTATTGTAGTGGGGTTGTACGCGAAGGTTCACGCTTGGCGTGCCGCGAATTTCCATTTTTGCATCAAGACGGTCGCTTTCCCAGTAAATCGCACGGAATTCGCTCTCAGCTTTGATGTTAGCAATAACAGGGATGTCTACCTGCTCAAGAAGGTCGCCTAGAATTGGTACGCCAGTTGAGAAGGTTGTCCCGAACCAGCCGTTAATGGTGTCGTCAGTTTCCATGTTGAACCATGACCAGTATTGGTAGGTTTCCATGTCGCCAGTGTCGAAGGTAGAGCGTGGGTGCAAGTAATAGGTTTGCTCAGTCGCTTCTGGAATTGGGTAGGTGTCAAATAGATCGAATTTGTCTTCAAAACGAACCTTCATGTTCACTGTTTTTGCTGACGATAAAGCGTTAGTTTCGCCTTTCAAATGAATGTCGAACCAGTCGTATACGTTTTCCCAAATAACGTTTTCACCCAAGCCAACAAGTGATGAAAGTAATTCAGCAGTTGCGTGTGTACCTGGCAGCAAGTCAACGTACTTAGGTGTAGTAAATTGACTAAACATGTCCATCAGAGTGTTAGGCATAAATAGGTTATCACCATAAGCTTTTGCAAGGTAAACCGCAGTGCCATTTTCATTCAATTGATCAACGTAATTGATCGGTGAACGGATACTTGCCCATTCTACAACGTCTGGAATCGCATCTAGGTTCTGATTTTTTACATTGTTCCAGTGTTGGTCAATGATTGGGTCTGGGTTGCCTGTTAAGCCGCCTGCTAGATTAAGTAGCTCACCCCAAACTTGGCGTGGCGATTGGTCGCCGTACAAAGCATGAACTAGATCGCCCCATGAACTCATTGCTGCAATGGCTTTTACGCGAGGGTCTTGCGCTGCACCTAGTAAGCTGATGCCTGAGCCGTAAGAAATACCCGCTGTTGCGATAGCGCTCTCGTCTACAGGGTAGTTAGCAATCAAATAGTCGATTACTGTGCTGTAGTCGTTCATGTCTTTTGGGCCAGCTGTGTCAATTAAACCGCCAGACTCGCCGAAACCACGCGTTGCATAATTCAGAACGATATAGCCTTTATCTGCAAGCTCTGCAGCTTGTTGTAAGTATTGGTATTCGTTCATTGACCAGCTATTGATGAAAATAATTGCTGGCGCAGTACCTTGAATATCTGTAGGAACAAAGATGTTCGCCGTTTATTCAACGCCATCAAATGCGGTAATGATGATGTCGTCATCTGTTGTGTAGTTCTCTGAATCTGGGAAGTTTGGAGCGCCTAATAAGCCGCCTGCAAAGTCTAGAATAGGAACAGAGCCTGAACCAGTCGCACTAGCCATTTGCGGAGACAAAGCTACCGCAGCACACATTCCGAGTGCAGTAAGGGCTTTTTCATTTTAATCACCTGTCGTATGTGTTTTTTTATATTTATTTGCGGGGGGGAAAGAATAGGAGTTGAATTCCCTAACGACACTTTCCGATTTTTATTTTTATTGTCTAAAAAGCGTAATGCCTTACGCGTTCGTATACTATGCATCAAAAGGACAAACATATTTAGAAAGGGGCATGCTGTATAAAATGGGACGTATTGCTCGGGTTAAGATTACGACTGTTAACTATTGAAGAGGCGTAAAAATAATTCTAAGTTTTTAGAAGGATGCCTGAATATCTGTGCTTTGTGCGCCTGAAAGGCAGGTTGAGTGATTCTGAATTATTGAAGAAGAGAAAAAAGATCGGGCAAGCAAGGCTTGCCGTAGACTCATATTCATTTTGTTATTTTTATTTTCGGAATCAATATTATGGCTTTACGTTACGTAAACTACAGCTCAAATGGACATTGAGTGTATATGACAGGCCAGTCAAAAAATGTGTGCACAGCATCTAGTTGGAGATAGAAAACGCTTGCAGTTGGCCGTCACTCGTTATCGCGAGCAACTCGTTTGTTAGGATGGCTAAATCTTCCACTGATCGCGATACGCCAAATACGTGTTTTCGTTTTGCTTGATAACGAGATACCTCTTCTCCACTGGAGGTGTCAAAGACTTGGATATACCCTTGTTGATTGGCGAGATATACGCGTTGATCATCGTTTGAAAACTTCGCTGCGTTAAAGACCGTATAGCGCTCATTAATCTGGCTTTTGATAGTAAAGTTGGTAGTGTCGATTACAAAGTGGTCCTCTCTGAGCGAGGAGACAAAGGCATGTGCTCCACTATGAGAAAACGCGACATGTCTTGATGCATTGCTGAGGTCTAGGGTTTTAAGCGCTTTCCCAGTATTTAAATCCCAAAACGTGGCGGAGTTGTCATCACTGCCGGATAAGGCAGTATTTCCCGATAGTGCGACTGATCGAATTGCATCAGCATGTTGAAATTCTTTGACGTTATTACCAGCTCGGGTATCTGTGTACCAGAGATCTCCAGATGCTAAACCGATCAGTGCGTGGCTTCCATCTTCACTCAGAGCGATGCTGTTGATATTGCTCGGGGTTTGCCAGAAGTTTTGGGCCTTGCCTGTTTTTGCATCCCATAGAATCCATTCATTATTACGCGCTGTAATTGCAAAATTTCCATTTTTCGACAAATGAGTATGTGTGATCTGAGTATATTCATTACTCTCATGATTCCAGTTAAATACGCGCTCTAAGGGATTCAAGTTCCATAAGCTGGCGCCATGTCGTTGCGAAGCTATGAGAGCAATAGTGCCGTCGTTGCTTATGCTGGCATCAAATAAGCCTTGGCTTGCTAACTCGAAATTTTGTTCTGCTTGCTGAGCGCAGGCCAGAAGTGTGAAGGGGAGAAGTAATAAAAAGAGTTTTCGCATCTCTTACGGTTCGATCAAAAAAGAGGTCATAGAAGTATAGACCTCTTTATTATCGATGCTTGGTCGTTCCTTGTTAATTATACAAGGTCAGCTTGAGAGGTATGAATCGCTTCGATAAGTTGGTCTTCAAACTCAAATCGGATTTCTAAGGTTCTACCTAGACGCTCCAAGCGAGCCACTAACTTGTCGACACCATCATCTACTTTATGAATGTCGTCGAAGCTATCGTTAAAATTTAAGGCAACTTCGGTCGTTTCTTGAATTTGTGGAATTGTCGTTTCGACTAAAACCGTGCCATCTTCGTTATTGAATTCAATGGCTTCGGCAATGAGCTGTTCATAGATTTCGAAGTGGCCAACAGAAACATAGTCTACTAACACTTGGCAAAAGCTTTGAAGTTTCTCAATGGTGTTTTCTTGTGAGCTTGGATGGTTCATCGTGAGGTCGCAGAACTTGACAATTAAGTCTTGACGTTCGACCAACCATTTATCGATGAGCTCATTTACTCCGCCCCAACGTTCTTTTGCATTCTTGCAGTTTTCTAACATGAATCTCTCCAGTATCCGTTTGGCGTGAATCTTCTTTTTAAATTTCAGCCTGCTGGTTCAGCGCTTGAGCGCTTTTTTATTCATCCTGTTGTAGGACTTAAGCTAGCGAATATGCGTATTGCTAGCAATATGTAAATTGTTGCAAAACGTTACGGCGTGTGAGCCTTTCCGTTATTGTTTTTTAAACAGCAATATAATGTTTGCGACTGCAAGACCTGAAAAAGCAACAATGCTCCAAGCAGGAATCGACAGACCTAGAAACTGCCATTGAATTTCTGCGCAGTCACCAGTGCCCATTAACATGGATTGTAATACTTCTATTAACGGGAATACTTCGATCATATATTCAAGGGGCGGGCCGCATGCCGGAACTTCATCTGCTGGCAAATGTTGCAGCCAAACTTGTCGAGCAGCAACACTTATTCCTGCGATTGATGTGAGCAAACCAAGACCCGTGAAAATATTCTTTGCTACTGCGTGTTTGGCAGCGAGCAAAGCTAGTAGGGCAAAGCCCCCGACGCATAAGTAGATTGCTCTTTGCATCATGCACATCGGGCACGGATTCATACTAGCGAAAGGTTCAACATAGCTTGCGACAAGTACTAACGATACGCTCGTTACTATGATTGCTAGCGCGATCAATCGATTGGATAACTGCACTGTATAAGCCTCTATAAAATCTGCTGCCAATGGTGCGAGTTAAGCGCAAAGTTGGCGAGTTAAGTCTTCTTAATTTTTGTGAACTGAGACCGGTCGCTACAAATAGTCACGCATCATTACTTCTTGAATTGGTGGATCGACCTATACTTGATCTATTGACCAATTCTAAGGAAGTAATATGAAAGCGGTACTCGCTCTAATCGGCGCTTTAATGACCATGCAACTAGCCTTTGCAGAGGATGAATCTTCAGAAAAACAAAGAGCTGTTTATCACACCATGAATCCTGCATTTGTAAGTAACTTTGGCGAGCCTCGCAGAAAACTATCTTATGTAAAAGCTGAGATATCTTTAAAGGTTGAAAGCGAAGAGCATGTCGAGTTGGTAAAGCACCATGCTCCTTTGATTAGGCATCAAATAGTAATGTTATTGTCTGAACAATCTAAAGAGGGAATGAGCTCTCACACAGCGCAAGAGACTATTCGTTTGGCTGCGCTTAGCAGAGTAAAAGAAGCTTTAGCTGAGGAAGTAGGTAAGACAGGTGTACAAGACCTACTATTTACCAGCTTTGTTGTTCAAATTTAGGAAGCTAGACGCACGACATTAGGCGTGTCTTGGATGGCAACATCGTTGCCGTCCTCCCAGCCTGCCTCCCACGCGGCAAGCACAACATCGCTCATACCGGGGCGGTCTTCTCTTGTTTTGCCCATAACGCCAGACATATAGCCTTGCTTATAAGCTTTGTTAAGAGATTCTAAATTCCAGCTTAAAGAAAAGTCTTCGGCCATTGGGCCACTCCTTTCAATAGGCTGCCAAGCACTTTCATGCACAGAGCATTGGTAGTTGCTCTGTACAATCGACTTCAAGCGGTTCGGCACGCACAAGTCAACACATAACGGTTTGATAGCGTAGTCTGTATTTTGTGATGCGCTTATCATTTTTGTTCGCTTTAAAAGCAATGCGCGAATACAGGTTACATATATTTACGTTAGTGCAATGAACACTACTCTGCACGCTAAGAATGTGTCTTTATGTTTTTTTAGGTAATACGCTGACACATTTCGTTACGTACAGTTACAAAATTAGCACATGCACGGCAATGCGCAAATTTTGAACGATGAAATATTTGTCAGAAACGGACAGTTCTCAAAAAAGGCGGGGATTAGCTTTACGTAATTGAAAAAACTCGGAAGCGTTTCGCATCCGAGTATGGGTGTTCTTTATGGTGAGACGTATGCATCAAGAAATGCATCGAAGGGTACGTTATCAGCTTGCTTAATGTTTTGAGCATCTTGATGACTTTGCTTCGCAGTCGATTCAAGTTCGGATAACTTTTGCTCATTGATGCTGGATGCTAATAGTTGAGATTTATGCTCAGATGATAAGGCGGTGCAGAGCTCAAGCCACGAAGCAGACTTTGACTGCATATCTGCAAGAACCTTAGCAGAAGGGCATAAGGCACTGTCCTTCACTTTAGCTTGCTGTGCCTTTATAGCGGACTTAAGCGCTGCAGCGTCTTGTTTATTTAGCGCAGAAGACACCTGCTCAATGTTTGCTAGTAATGATGTTGCCCACTCTTTCAAGTCACGCGCTTGATCATTTTGGTTCAGTGAAAGGTTTGGCTTTCGACCTTCATTGGTCACTAAAGTGAAGTTCCGCTCAAGTTCTTCACACGCTTCTGCGCTCAAGAATGGAGAGTCTTGGAGTAGGCAAAACAGAAGAAAACCATCCATAAAAGTAACTTGCTGTTTGTCGATACCTAAAGGTAGGTAGGGGTTTAGATCAAGACAGCGAACTTCAACATATTCTACGCCACGCTCAATTAATGCAGCCGTTGGCTTTTCACCTGAGAATGTCGTGCGTTTGGGGCGAATACTGCTGTAATACTCATTCTCGATTTGCAGAATATTGGTATTCAACTGCGTGTAGTCATGATCATCTTTTAGCCCAATTTTTTCATAGCTTGGGTAAGAGGTATGAATCGCATCGCCAAGTGTTTTAGTGAAGTTATCAAGCGTGTTGAAACAGATATTTAAAGAGCTTTGAGCGTTATTCGTATAGCCTAAGTCACTCATTCGCAGAGAGGTTGCGTAGGGTTTGTAATACGTGCCTTTTTCATCGAATACTTCAAGATCGCTGCTTTTGCCATTCAGAAAACTAGCGTCTAGTGCAGGAGATGCGCCGAATAGATACATCAATAGCCAACTGTAACGTCGAAAATTACGCGTCAGCGCAAAGTACTTCTCAGATTTGTAGGTCTGTAGATCAGTTTGACTATTTTCGGCATCTTTTAACTGCATCCAGAATTCATCCGATAAGGAGAAGTTAAAATGCAGGCCTGCGATACTCTGCATGATTCTGCCATAACGCACATCCAGACCTTTACGATAGATATGTTTCAGTCTGCCAATATTGGAGTCGCCGTACTCAGCGATACGAATGCTTTTATCACCATCTAAATGACAGGGCATTGATCCCGCCCACAAGAGCTCGTCGCCAATATTATTCAAGACAAAACGATGCGTCATTTCGAGTTGTGATAGAAGATTACCCGCGTTTGATTCAACGCCTGTAATCAGCTCTAACAGAGCTTCTGAATAGTCAGTGGTAATGCTTGAGTGTGTAAGAGGATGGCCGAGAGCCTTAGGGTGATCACTCTGTGAAATGTCGCTGTTAGCTAGTGTGCGAAGACCCTCTTTTTCTAAGCCTCTTGAGATAAGAGGCACTGAAGAGGTTTGAACATAAGTGCGAAGAGTGTCGATTCCCGCTTCTAATCCTAGGCATGCGTCTGTCATGTGTAATCCTTTCACCCTATTTGCGGGAGAATATTAAGTCGGTTAGCTTAGTCGTTTAGTCTGTATTTAACTAGCGCTTACTGTTTTTTAGCCTTAGCAAAGGCAGAAGCAAACGCGTTGTTGAGTGGCGCGTTTTGCTGGTTTTTTGCTTTGGTGTTTTTTTGTTCTGATGACTTTGGTGTCGTTTGCTCGGCTGCGTCTTGTAATCGCATACTTAGCGCAATACGTTTACGCTTGGCGTCAAACTCAAGTACTTTTACTTTGACAATATCGCCCGTTTTAACCACGTCTCGAGGGTCTTTCACGAACTTGTTAGCCAGACAAGAAATGTGCACGAGGCCATCTTGATGCACTCCAATATCTACAAAGGCCCCAAAATTTGTCACGTTGGTGACACTGCCTTCAAGGATCATTCCTTCTTTTAAATCGCTTATCTCTTCGATACCCTCTTTAAAGTTTGCTGATTTAAATTCAGGTCGAGGGTCTCTACCAGGCTTCGCAAGTTCGCGCAAAATATCGTTAATGGTATGAACGCCGATGCTATCGGAAGTGAAGGCCGAGGCGTCGAGTTGTGTGACAGACGTTTCACCAATAAGTTGCACTACTTTTTTGTCTTGAGATTTGGCAATTTGTTCAACGACAGAATATGACTCGGGATGCACGGCAGAGGCATCTAGCGGATTTTCGCCATTGTTAATACGAAGAAATCCAGCGCATTGTTCGAAAGCTTTATCGCCTAAACGAGGCACTGATTTCAAATCTTCTTTAGAGCGAAAAGCGCCATATGTATCTCGGAACAAAACAATATTGGACGCTGTGTTGGCTGCGATGCCAGATACGCGTGAAAGTAAAGGTGCAGAAGCTGTATTGACGTCGACGCCAACAGCATTAACACAGTCTTCAATGACCGCGTCTAAGCTTTTTCCAAGCTTGAACTGACTTACATCGTGTTGATACTGACCAACACCAATGGCTTTGGGCTCTATTTTCACAAGCTCTGCAAGCGGGTCTTGTAACCTTCTAGCGATCGATACCGCTCCTCGGATGCTGACGTCAATATCGGGAAATTCGTTCGCAGCGATTTCTGATGCGGAATACACCGAAGCTCCAGCTTCGCTGACGACAATTCGAGAGAGCTTCAAGTCAGGATAATATTTGCAGACATCTGCACAGAGTTTTTCGGTCTCGCGTGAGGCTGTGCCGTTACCGATGCTCAATAGCTCAGCATTGTATTTTTTTGCAAGTTGAGCAATACGTTCT